>JACCXV010000429.1 GCA_013696835.1 Gemmatimonadota bacterium
CCTCCTGGGCGGCGGGCACGTTCCCGCCGCCCACGAAGATGGCCGTGTTCGCGAGGTCCTTCGGGCCGCGCGTGAAGATCGCACCCCCGACGAGCCCTGCCACGTCGTCCGGCGTGACGCCGGCGTAGCGCAGCACCTCGTCGGCGCCCGCGTCGTGGGCGACGATCGAGTCGAACGCGCTGGCGAGGCGATCGACGTCCAGCTGAAGCAGGAGCTTCTTCAACGCGGCTGACCTCGCCCGCCGAAGCGACGGACTAGCGGCGCCCGCCGCCCTGGAAGTCGGCGTCCTCGAGCTTGCCCTCGGACCCCGAAGCGAAGGGGTGTCTCGCGGCGGCCTTCTGTGCGGTCACGGTCTGCGCCTTGGGCTCGCCGCGCACGGCGCGGGCGAGCGCCTCCTTGGTCGCCTGGTAGTTGTAGCTGTAGATCTTCTGGTCGTCCTCGGCGTCCCAGTGGATGAACACGCCCACCAGCACGCACAGGTTGTCGTCCCCCTGCAGGACGCCCGCCTCGACAGAGTCGGCGACCGCGCGTGCCACCGCCGCCTGCGCCGGCCCGAACATCTGCACCGCCTGCTTGGCGCCCTTGATGGTCACCTTGTTGAACAGCAGGGTGTCGGGCTTGCAGGGCAGGTTCGGCGCGATCACGGCCAGCAGAGTGGAATGGCCCTCGCGCTGCGAGGAGAGTGCCGTGGCGAAAGCCTGTCCGGCGGGGCCGTCCTTGGGGCCGATCATGAGATCGATGTGCGCGACCTCGTTGCCGTCCCCGACGAGTGACTCGCCGAGCATGAGCGAGTTGGCCATTGGATCCTCCTTTGGTGTGGAAGCCGGGACCGCGCTCCCCGCTGCGCGGGTGCAGGGCGGAGGCCCGGATCGAAGCACGACGGATGTGGATGGAGAGCAGCCCCGGCCGCGGCCGAAGGCGCCAGCCCTCCGCGCGCATCGACGCACGGAGGGTTTGCGGCACGTCGAGCGCCCCACGTCATCCCCGGCCGGGAGGCCCCGCAAACGCGGGCGACCATACCATGAGCACCCCGGCGTGGTCAAGGTGCTGTTGGGCCTCGCCGCTTGCCAAAGCGCGAGGGCGAGGCGATACAACGACCCTGATGCGCTTCACGATCCTGAGCGCCGGAACGGGCTGGCACACCGAGCGCCTGGAGGCGGCCTTCTCGCGCCGCGGCCACACGGCGCGGACGCTGCCGGTGGAGGCGCTGGCGAGCCGCATGGGAGTGCTGCCGCGGATGTCGGCCGGCGGCCCGGGCCTGGACGGCGACGCGGCCGTCCTCGTGCGCATCGTACCGCGCGGTTCGCTGGAGCAGATCGTCTTCCGCATGGACGCGCTGCACCGGCTGGAGATCCTCGGCATCCCGGTCGTCAACCCGCCTCGCGGCCTCGAGCGAGCCGTGGACAAGTCCTATACGTCCGCTCTCCTGGAGCAGGCCGGCCTTCCCACGCCGCGTACGGTAGCCGCCGAGCGGGCGGAGGATGCGCTGGCCGCCTTCGAGCTCTTCGGCGACTGCGTCGTGAAGCCGCTCTTCGGTTCGAACGGCAACGGCCTCGTCCGGCTGAGCGACCCCGACCTCGCGCATCGCGCCTTCCGCGCCCTCGAGTTCGAGCGGGCCGTGTTCTACGTGCAGGAGATGCTCCCGCACCCGGGCTACGACGTTCGCGCCTTCGTGGTCGGCGGCCGTGTGATCGCGGCGATGACCCGTCACAGCCCCGACTGGCGGACGAATCTGGCGCGGGGAGGTCGTGCCGCGCAGCGCGACCTGGCGCCGCTGGAGGAGGAGTTCGCCCTGCGCGCCGCTGAGGCTCTCGGGCTCGACTACGCCGGAGTGGACCTCATGCCGCTGCCGGACGGGCGCGTGTTCGTGATCGAGGTGAACGGCAGCCCGGGCTGGGAGGGCCTGCAGGCCACGACGGCCGTGGACGTGGCCGGCGAGCTCGCCGGCCTCGTCATCGCCCGGTCCCGTGCCGCCTGCCGCGCGGGCGTGAATGTGGCCTGAGAGCGCGATCGCCCGGGCGGCGGAGCTCGCCTGCAGGATCGAGGCGACCGCGCTCAAGCCCGGGAACGTGACGCCCCTGCATTCCTTCCCGCGCATGACCTACGACGACTTCCTGCGCAGCGCGGCCGCTATCGGCCCGGTGCTGGGGGCGGCCGGTCAAGCGCGTGTGGGCGAAGTCATCCTGCGGGCGGTCCGTGCCACGCGTGCGGTGGCCGCCGCCAACACGAACCTCGGGATGGTCCTCCTGCTCGCGCCGCTCGCGAAGGGCGCCGCCGCGGCTTCCACCGGGTCGGTCGAGGGACTGCGCAGGGCGGTGCGCACGGTGCTCGCGGACCTCGACATGCAGGACGCGCGCCTCGCCTACGAGGCGATACGGCTGGCTCGGCCGGGTGGCATGGGAGCGTACGTCGAGCAGGATCTCTCCACCCTGCCGAGCGTCACGCTGCTGGAGGCGATGACCCTCGCCAAAGGGCGCGACGGCGTGGCGCGCGAGTATGCCAGCGGGTACGCCACCACGTTCGAGGACGCGCTGCCGCTGCTGGACGGGGCGCTGGCACAGGGGCACGAGAGCGTCGACGCCGCGGTCGAGGTGTATCTGGGCCTCCTCGCGCGCACACCCGACACGCTGGTCGAGCGCAAGCACGGGGAACGGGTGGCGCGCGAGGTGTCGGCCCGCGCGGCGGCCGTGCTTGCCTGCGGTGCTGCCGGCTCCGTGGCACGCGGCGCGAGCGTCTCGGCTTTCGACGCTTGGCTCAGGCGCGCCGAGCGCCCGCTCAACCCTGGCA
>JACCXV010000297.1 GCA_013696835.1 Gemmatimonadota bacterium
TGTTGCCGACGTGGTAGCGCTTCCGGTACAGGCCACTGGGCACGCGGTGCAGCTCACCCCAGCGCGCCGCGGCCGCCATCCATGTCGTGTCGGCCGAAAAGTCGTCGACCTCGTTGGGCCGGATGCCCCCCGACTCCCGAAGTGCCTCGATGCGCGTCAGCCCGCGGAAGGCCACGGCCGAATGATGCGCGTACAGCAGAGAGAGCTGACGAGCCGACGCACCGCCGGTGACCGACGGCTGCGAGATCCGAAAGCTCCTGAGGCCGAAGGCCTCGATGTCGCAGTAGACGACAGCGGCCTCAGGCGCGCGCCGCGCATGCTCGAGAAGAGCTTCGACATACCCGGGATCGATCAGGTCGTCCTGGGCCTGGTAACACCAGAAGGGCGTCTGGACCTGCGACATCAGCCAGTTGGTGTTGCCGACCCATCCCAGCTGCTCCGGCTGAACGACGAGGCGAAAGCGGGAGTCCTCCAGAAACGGCCGGCACAGCTCCTCCGATCCCGGTTCCGCTCCGTCGAGCGAGATTACGACCTCGAGCTCATCGTGAGCTTGCCCGTGTCCACGGTATGATACCGGCCGTGAGACCGGGGGCCGATCGCATGTCTCTCGTGCAGGCCGCTCGCCCAATCGTGAATGTCGGTCTCGCCCCACGCGAAGATCACGCCTCCCTTGACGACAGACTTCGACGACGTCAGGGGTGAGGACGGCCACGGCGGGGATGATCTCGGCGAGACCATCCAGCGTGGCCTGACGCATCTCCATGGATGCGCCACCCTCGAGCACACGCGGCCAGTCGGGCGGGGTCACGTCCGACGACAGACCTCTCAATCCCGCGGGATACCACGAGAGATACACGTCGCTGCCGTACGAGACGACGTCGCCGAATGGACCCAGGACGATGGTGGTCGAAGGCAGCTTCGAGGCGACGCTGGGTGCCCGAAGTCGCACGTAATACTTCAGGCGGTAAAGCCAGCGGCGATCGGGCTCGAGCCCGGCCGTGCGGTCGATCGCGAGGCGTCCTTCCCAGAGGGCGTTGACGACGTGATCGTACCGTTCGCGGCCGCGGCTGCCGCAGACGTCGAAATCGACTGCCGGCCGGTCGTCCCTCGTGTCCACGCCATGCACGCAGGATTGCAGGCGGCACGTGATCTTCGGATCATCCAGCAGGCGCGCGCACACGGCCGATGCCAGGGCCTCCGAGTCGATGGCGACCTCCGACGTGCTGAAGGCCGCCAGCACCGAGCGGCGACCGAAGAGCGACTCGCATTCCGTCTCCGAGACGCGGGATGGTTTCAGACGGTAATCGAGCCCGAAATACTCGCCCCGGAGGGCTCGGCTCTCTTCCAGTGCGATGGCATGCGCGGCCTCGAGATGCCTCTGGATTTCCTCGACCCCGAGGAGGCTCTCGACGTGAACGACGTAGTAGAATGGCGCCGCTACGGGAATCTCGTCGATGGCATCGCCGATCCAGCGTCGCATCAGCGACGAGAACCGCAGCGCGCCCCCGATCATCGTGCGCGCAGTGCAGAGAGTGGGGTCGTTCGCGTAGACGTACCCTAGGTGGATCTTGCCCTCGTTGCTCGTGGACGCCTGCGAGAGACACCGATCGGTCTTTTCGAAGAGATCGACGGTGACGCCGGCGGCGGCGAGCTCCATCGCCACGCAGGCTCCCTGGAGGCCGCCTCCCAGAACCGCGACACGCATCGTTCCAGTCAGCCGCCCATCGCCTTTGGCGCGAACACTGCCGGCCGCGGATCGCCGGAACGCTCCAGGGCCGCGCGATCCCACGCGCCCAGATCAGCCGCCGCCACGTACGTGCTCTGGAGGAATGCGAGCAGCGTCTCGTCGGGCGACGCCGATTTACGCACGAGATCGTAGGGCAGGACGAACTCGTGCAGGTCCCCGCTGTAGAACGCCCCCTCCGGCCTCACTGGCGCCGATGGAAAGCCCGCCGCCTCCGGGTAGGCATAGCTGTAGAAGAGCGGGAACGGATGCGGGCCGCCCCCCGGCCAGAAGCCACAACTGCTCACCTCGTGCGAGTAGGCCTCGCGGGCCACCCACTCGGGCAGGTTCGGAACGCCGCCGGGGTGAGATGGCGCCGTGCGCCCGGAGAACCTTGTGACCGCAAGGTCGAAGCTCCCCCAGAAGAAGTGGGTGGGGCTGGCCTTCCCGATGAAGGGCGCGCGGAATTCCTTGAAGACCCGGTCCGCCTGTACCAGCACGCGCCAGAAGCGTTGCGCGTACTCCGCATCGTAGGCGGCGTGCTCTCGGTCATCCGCGAAGGGGATGGCGTTCTCCACCTCGTTCGGCCGCCCGTGGATGGAAACGGGCAGCCCCAGCCCCTCCAACTCTGCCAGCACGGCCGCGTGGAACTCCGCCACCGTCTGCGGCTCGAGCGGGAGCTCCCGGACGGCCCCGTCGCTCGTCTCGATCAGGAGCCGATGGGCGATGAAGTCGAAGTCGATCTGCAAGGTACGGTCACCGTGGGGGACTGGAGAGGTGGTCAGCCCGCGAGTCGTCACGTAGAGCGGGACGTGCCACGAGTGGTTTAGCCAGGGCGTCCGCGCGAGCCGGATCTTGCCTACGATCTGCGTCCACAGGTGGAGCGTGGTGCAGGTATCCTGCCACTCCTCGAGCGGCAGGTCCGGCCATTGCTCAGGCATGTCAGCCATGGGATCTCCAGCCTGGCGACGAGTCAGGGGACAGCTTCGCAAGTACCATGGTCGCTACATTGCAGTCCTTGGCAAGCCACATTCCCCAACAAGTACGCGGCCCGGGCCCTTCTGCATCCTCATCCCTCAACGTGGCACGCTCGCACTCACGCGCAGCCGATGGCTCACGTCACAGGCCACGGGCGAAACACGCCCCGAACGTCAAATCTCGCTTCGAAGCATCGACTCCGGGATCCCGCTGAATGCTGGCAGCCAGATCGTTCGTCCAGTCGAACTGTTCATCGCGGATTCCCGACGCTCGTCGACCGGATGGCGACAGCTTCCTCGATTAGGAGCGACTGGCTCAACTTCGACCGGGCGGCAAGCGACGCCGGATCGAAGAGAGCCATGCGCTCCGCGAGGACCGCACTTGTGAGTTCCCCCACGAAGCTCTCGGCATGCGGGTTGAAGTGCACGAGGTCGCGGTAGAGCTCGTCGGTGTCGAGGGCGACGCTCGCCAGGGCCCTCCGCAGGCGGCGGTAGGAAGGCGTGGAGATCAGATGTGCGGGGTTGGGGAGGGTGAGACGATTGAGAGCACGCGAAAGGAAGAACGTCAGGGCTTGGGTCTCCGCCATGAGCCGGTCGTGGGACTCCGCATCGAGCGTCACCACCCGAAGCCCGCGCGATCGGGCAAAACTCGAAACCCGACGGGCCGCCGCGACGTGCTCCGGGAGCGGGCAGACGACGAGCGGCAGCCCGTGCAGCGAGCGGGCGGCCGAGTCAGGGCCGAAGAGCGGATGCGTCGGGACGGTTGCCGTCCCGGAAGGTAGGATCTCGCGCAGCCAGCGGACCGGAAGCGCCTTCACCGACGAGACCTCGACCACGACCGAGCTCGGGGCGAGGCGGGGAGCGAGAGCGGCGAGCGCCTCGGGCAGCCTGCCGATCGGGACTGCGGTCACGATCCAGCGGCAGCGCGCGACATCCTCCAGACTGCCCCAGCCAGCGCCCGCGGAGCGGGCTGCGGCACGCCTGTCGAGGACGTCGTAGACCACAACGGAGAAATCCTTGGCGAGGTGCCGGGCCAGGAAGGCACCGAAACGGCCGCACCCCAGGATTCCGACCCCGGAGCGTCTGGTGACACATCGCACGGCGCGCCTGTCGCGAGTCTGCGCGCTCATCGCAGCCAGGTGGCCGCATCAAGCCGGCTTCTGTCAGGGGCCAGCGTTCGACCCTCCACGACCGCGTGGGCCACGAGCCTGGGCACGAGAGCGGCCAGTTCGGAGAAATCCAGCGACTGGGCGCCGTCCGAAAGGGCCCGCGCGGGGTCTGGATGCACCTCGATCAGCAGTCCGTCGGCGCCGGCCGCCACAGCCGCACAAGCAGCTGCGCCGACGAGCGAGCGGCGGCCGGTGGCGTGGCTCGGGTCCACCACGACCGGCAGGTGGCTGAGCTCCTTCAGCGCAGGGACTGCCGTTACGTCCAGCGTGTTGCGCGTTGCGGTCTCGTAGGTCCGAATGCCGCGCTCACAGAGGATGACGTTCGGGTTGCCGGCAAGGGCAATGCGCTCGGCGGCCAGTAGGAGCTCCTCGAGCCGGGCCGCCAGACCGCGCTTCAGCAGCACGGGCCGAGAGGCACGCCCAACCGCTTCCAGGAGGGCGTAGTTCTGCATGTTCCTGGCGCCCACCTGCAGCAGGTCCGCGAACGCCTCCACGAGAGGCACCTGCTCCGGGGTAAGGACCTCCGTCACGACCGCCAGGCCGTGTCGGTCCGCCGCACGCCTCAGAAACTCGAGCCCACGCTCCCCCAAACCGGCAAAGGAATAGGGGCTGGTGCGGGGCTTGAAGAGTCCACCCCGCAGGATCCTCCCACCCGCGGCAGCGACCGCTTCGGCGGCACGCTCGATCTGGTCACGCGACTCGACCGCGCAGGGACCGGCCATCAGCGCGATCTCGCGGCCGCCCACCTCAACGCCCCCAACCGCCACGAGGCTGCCCTCCGGGTGCGCCTCGCGGGCAACGAGCTTATAGGGTCGGGAGACCTCGGTGAGCCGTTCGACGCTGCGAAAGCCCTCCAACGAGTGGATCTGGGGCCTCTCACCGGCCGCGCCGATCACACCGATCACCGTCCGTTGCAAGCCCCGACTCACGTGGGGCACCAGACCCAGGGCGCGGACGTGGGCACACGCGGCTTCGACGTCTGCCTCTGCGGCATCGGCTTTCATCACGACGATCATCCGAGGCTCCCTTCGTATAAAAACAAAAAGCTCCCCTCATCGAGGGGAGCTGGGGCCATGCCTTTCGAACGCGTGGGCTACACCGAACCCCGAGACCTCGACGAGGATGGAAGCATGCGGGCCGGGTATCGATATCCGCGGCCGAGGACCGGGATCCACAATTCCGATGGTGCCATCATTTCAAGCCAAGGTAGGATGTTTCGGATGGACCCGTCAAGTTCTCGAGACGCAGTCCGCACCCGCGATGCGCAGGATGGCCTCGATGCTCTGCTCCACGTCGGCGTCCGTCGTGGACCACGAGGAGACGCTGATTCGCATTGCCACCCGGCCCTGCCACTCCGTTCCCCCGCACCAGCACGTCCCATCTTCCTGCACCCGGGCGATCACCCGCTGCGTCGTCTCCGGCTCGCCGAACGATACGAGCACCTGGTTCAGGACGACCTCGTTGAGGATCTCGTACCCGGCGTCGGCCAACCGCTCCGCGAAGCGGCGTGCGTGGCGGCAGCAGCGTTCCACGAGATCGGCCACTCCTGCGCGTCCGAGCTGCCGGAGTGCCGCCCAGACGTCCACGCCACGAGCGCGGCGGGAGAGCTCGGGAGTGTAGTCCGAAGGGTTTCGGTATTCCGTCTCCGTGGGGAGATACTCGGCCGTCACCGCCATGGCGGCTCGCAAAATGTCGGGCTCGCGCACGAAGGCGAGACCGCAGTCGTAGGGGACGTTGAGCCACTTGTGGGCATCGGTCGCCCAGGAATCCGCCTGGCCTACCCCCTCGACAAGGCGCGCGCGTGAGGGCGCCGCTGCCGCCCAGAGCCCGAACGCCCCGTCCACGTGAACCCAGACGCCCACCGCCTGCGCCACCTCACAGATCTCGCCGACGGGGTCCACGGCTCCGGTGTTCACGTTGCCGGCCTGGGCGCAGACGATCGCGGGACCGGAGAGGCGCGGGATTGCATTCGGCCGCATGCGACCCTGACCGTCCACGGGGACGCGCACGACCCGTCGTCGCCCGAGACCCAGCAGCCCCAGAGACTTGATCACGCTCGGGTGCACCTCGTCCCCCACCACCACGGTCACGGGCGGAGCACCGAAGAGCCCGTCCGCTTCGGAGTCCCACCCCACACGTGCGAGTACGGCGTGCCGGGCCGCGGCAAGGGCGGTGAAGTTGGCTGAGGTCGCTCCGGTCACGAACGCGCCGCCGCACGTGGGCGGGAGCGCCAGGATCTCCAGCAGCCACCGCAGCGCCACCTGCTCGATCTGTGCGGTGGCGGGTGTCACGCGGTACATCCCGGTGTTCTGGTCCCACGCCGACGCGAGCCAGTTCGCCGCCAGCGCAATGGGCAGAGCGCCCCCGATGACGAAGCCGAAGAAGCGCGGCCCCGCCATCGCGATCGAGGCGGGCGATCCGACCTCGTCCAACAGCGCCAGAACCGCCTCCGGGTCTGTCGGGCCATCCGGCAGCGGCTCTTCGAATCGACTCAACCCGGCCAGCGCCTGCGGGTCCGGTGCCACGCGGCGGCTGCCGAGGCCCTCGGCGTACGCGATGGCGCGGGCAGCCGCGAAATGGAGGAGGTCTTTCACGGGAGGATAGATGCCGAGACGGTCCCGGAAGAGCTACAGCGGCGGGCCAGACGAACTCCGGCGGCCTGACGCTCCCGGTTACCGAAGCAGAGGCTGCTGTACCTACTGCTGAAATCGAAGGAGCGAGGCCGGCTGCCTTACTTCAATCACGCGTCAGGAGGGGTGCCACACGACTCAGAAAGACGGTCACCAGGAGGAGTAGGAGAGCTGCATATTTGCCGTCATACCAGCAGAAGTCCTCAAACGGAGTCTCAGGGATGGCGAACGCCCACGTGCTGAACGCGAACACCGCTATGGCCATCTCAGCTCTGGGAAGACGGAACGGCTGCTTTTCCTGCTTGGCTGTGTTGGCGTGTATGAGTACCAAGAGCAAAGGAGTCAGTAGGAGTGCGAATGCACCGAAAAGCCACCAACGAGGTGTGAAGCTCACCGTTTCGCACACTTTAGCCTCGGTAGACCTCACGATCGGCGGCACTGCAGCGACTGCTACGACATAGAGGGTGATCGCCTCGCTCGGAATGTAGCGTACGATCTTCTGAAGTGGAGACTCATCTGAGGGTGCCTCTTCAGCAGCGTCTTGCACATCGCCGTCATTCCTCTTGCGTGATCGCGACAAAGCAGCCTGCGACATCGCTACGAAGCTCATATGCTCTCCGTGCTTATTGTTGTTTCGGCTTCTATCCACGCATGGAGTGCCACGGCTCTCATTGCTTAGGGGCGTTCACAGCCTTCCGGGCATCGTCCCCGGCTGTTCGACGCATTGCCATGACCATGGGCGAGTGCGAACTGTACGCATCGCATGTCTGCTACCATCGGATAGGCGCGGAACTGCCAACAATACCGATATCCCTCATGGGGAGGGCCCGCTGGTGGACCGTTATCGATGGAATTGGGCTCGAGGGCCTGTAGCTCGCGCCAGCGCTGTTCACGTAGCTGCTGGTGTCAGCATTCCCTCCAAGCGTTGTACCATAAACAGGGTAGGGCGTCAACCGAAAACCCACGCGGGCTCCGCCGTGAGGCTGGAGGGGAGAGCCGCTGGGGTTTTACCCAGCATGCCGTACAGGCTTAGTGCGATCCTTGTAGATTAGTGGTAGATGGGCCCGGTGAGGACTCTAGACAGCTCCGCCTGCCTGGTGGTGTCGCAGCGCGTCGATGCTCCACGGCCCCGCCCCAGCCGCGGAGACATAAAGCCACAGGAAGGCGAAGAAGACGGCGGGCGCGCCGCCATTGAGAACCGGCCAGAACCCCTGACCAGCGTGCCCGATGAAATAGGCCACCGCCATCTGGCCCGACAGCAGGAAGGCAACGGGACGGGTGAACAAGCCCACGAGCAGGAGCGCGCCACCCACCAGCTCCAAGACACCAGCAACACCGGCAAGCGATGTCAACGATGCTGTCCCGCCGTCCGGCATCACGGCCGCCGGAATAGCGAAGAGCTTCGTTGTTCCGTACTGCACGAAAAGGAAGGCAGCAATGATGCGGAGGATGCTGAGCACGTAGGGGGCCCAGGAACTCCAGCGCGTCATGAAGCCGGTATTGGTCATAGTTCCTTCAGGTAGGAGACAGGGGTCGCGGTCGACGAGCGGGTCAGACGAACTCCCGCACGACGGCGAGGAAGCGTTCAACGTCCTCCTCACCGTTGTAGACGTGCGGGGCCACGCGGATCGAGTCGCCGCGGACGCTGACGTAGACCCGGCGCTCCGTGAGCGTCCCTGGCAACTCGTCGGGGATGCCATGCGGCAGACGAAGGCCGAGCATGTGGCCCGCCCGCTTGTCTGCCGGCAGCACCTGGTACCCCAGCGCTTCCGCTTCACGCGCGATCAGGCCGGTGAGCCGACCAATCGACGCCCGAACGCGATCGATCCCCCACGCAAGGATCTGGGTGAGTGCCACCTTCGCCATCGGGGCGAGGACGAACTGGGGATACCCGCCCATGTCGAACCGCCGCGCACCAGGCCGATAGGCGTCGGAATAGTTCACGAGCGCGGCGAAGTCCTCGGCCCCCGCCTTCGTCAGCCACGACTCCTCGATGGGGCGACCTCCTTCCCGCCACCGCGGGGCGACATACAGGTAGCCCAGGCCATACGGACCGAGCTGCCACTTGTATCCTACCGAGACCAGGAAATCGGGCTGCACCTCGGACACGTCGATCGGAAGCGCTCCCAGGGATTGACTCGCGTCCACGACGAGGGCTGCACGTGCGGCGCGTGCTCTCGCGCCAACCGCGACGAGATCCACGAGGCTGCCGTCGGTCCAGTGGCAGTTCGGTACGGCGACGACAGCAGTGTTCTCGTCGATCGCGTCAAGGAGGGCGTCGGTCCAGGCGTCGGGCGCGCTTTTTCGCACCGTCTTGATCAGCGCGGAACGAGCCTCGGCAAGCCGTCTCCATGCGTACACGTTCGATGGGAACTGATCGTGGAGCAGCACGATGTTCTGCCCCGGGCGCACCGTGACGTTGGCCGCCGCGACTGCGATCCCGTAGCTCACCGCCGGCACGAGCGCGATTCCCTCGGCGTCCGCGCCCATGAGGCGGGCCGCGGTCACTCGGAGATCCTCGGCGCCGGAGAACCAGTCGGCGGGCGCCGTCTCCCAGGGTGTCTGCTTCCTCTTCACGGCCGCGATGCCCGCTTCCGTCACGGCCTTCAGCTGCGGCGACATGTTGGCACAATTCAGGAAGGTGACGTCCGGAGGTATCTCGAAGAGCTCGCGTTGCGACGGCAGGAGATCCAGCTCGCGGTCAGTCATGGGGGTTCCTTCTCGTGCATTGTCGCCGCTAACTCTGGGCGAGGGCGTGGAGCTTCGTCACTGACCGTTCGCCAGATCCACCCACGCACGCGCTCATTGAGCGGCAGCGGCGTGAGGCGCCCAGGCCCCACCGTCGAATCGCGCTCCTGGAAAATAACAAGGCCGCCCGGTTGCAGGACGCGGGTGAGCCAGCGGACTGCGTCGACAGGGTCCGGCTGATACATGAGCACCCGCCGACCGACGGCAGCGTCGAACGACTCATGTTCGGGGCCAGGACGCACCGAGATCCCCCTCCACAAGTGCAGGAACTCCGGCAACACTTGACAGATCAATCCAGACCATCTTACGGTCTAAACATTGTTTGAAGGTTATGCCATCTGGCGCGGGGAGAGGAGCCCAATGAACCGTCCCATCACCATCGTAGGCGCTCCGTCGAGCATCGGCATCCGACCCTACGACGAGGGCGGCATGCGCCGCCTCGACCTGGCACCGGGCGTCCTGCGAGAGCAGGGTCTCGTCGCACGTCTCGCCGCCCGCGATGCCGGCGACGTGATCCCCCACCCTATCTAGACCTGAAGCGGATGCCAGGGCGCGTGCGCAACCAGGACGGTGTGGCCGCTTACTCTCGCGCGCTGGCCCGCAACGTTTCCGCCGCGGCAGACGACGGATCGTTCGTGCTCGTTCTGGGCGGCGACTGCAGCATCGTCCTGGGCTGCCTGCTCGGCATCCGGCGTCCCGGCCGCTCGCCCGCTGGTC
>JACCXV010000024.1 GCA_013696835.1 Gemmatimonadota bacterium
GGAGAAGGCGGACGTCGAGCTGAGCCCGGCCGCCGCGGGTGCGGCCACCGATTCCGTGACGACTGTGGCCTCCGCACGCGCGTCCTCCGAGGGGGATGCCCCCGTCGGTGCGTCCCTTCAAGCGATCACGAATGCCCCCTCCACGGGGATCCAGCCCGTGACCGCGTTCGCCATCGAGCTTCCGCCGGTCCCGCCGCCCCGGCTGCGGCGCGTGACCCGCACGCTGGAGTACCGCGTGAGAGCCGGCGAGACGCTCTATCGCATCGCCGCGAATCACGGCGTCACCGTCGCCGAGATGGAGCGCTGGAATCCCGCCGCGCGGACACGCATCACGCCGGGCATGCGGCTGACCATCCATCCGTCCTCGACGGCTGGGGCAGCGGACGGAGCGGGGCTCGAGTCCCGCAACGTCGCTGCCGCTAGCTCCGGAGAGCCGCAGGCCTCCGATCCCGGAAACGCGCGGGTCGTTCATCGCGTGGCCTGGGGCGACACGCTCTGGTCGATCTCGCGGCGCCACGGCGTCACGCCACGGCAGGTGCAGGACTGGAACGGCCTGCGGGACGCGTCGATCCGCGTCGGACAGCGGCTGGTCCTGTTCCCCCGCGACCCGTGAACCACGGGCGCTCGCCGATCACGTGCGAGCGCGCGCTGGAGTTGATCCTCCAGGATGCCCGGCCGCTCGGCACGGAGCTGCTGGGCCTGCACGAGATCGACCGTCGCGCGGCCGCCGTGCCGGTGGCGGCCAGGAGGCCGCTCCCGGCCTGGGACAACTCGGCCAAGGACGGCTATGCCGTGGCGCTCGCCGACTTCCTGCCGGCGGGCTCGACGACGCTGCCCGTGGCCGGGGAGGTGGCGGCGGGCCACCCTCCCGGCACGGAGCTGGTCCGAGGCACGACCCTGCGCATCATGACCGGCGCGCCGATCCCCGGGGGCGCGGATGCGGTCGTCCCCGTCGAGGACACAGCGGGCGGCGCGGGGCGCGGCGGCTTCACCCGGGTGGGCCAGCCCGTGACCTTCCTTCGAACTCCCGTCAGCGGCGCGAACGTGAGGCCCTTCGGCGCCGACCTGCGCCCCGGCGACCTCGTCCTCGAGCGGGGGCAGGAGATCTCGCCGGGCGCGATCGCGCTCCTGGCGGCCGTTGGCGAGGCCGCCGCCGAGGTCCACCGGCGCCCGTCTGTTGCGCTGATCGCGACGGGCGACGAGCTGGTTCCGCCCGGCGAGGAGGCTCCCCCAGGGAAACTGTACTCCTCCAATGCGCCGGGGCTCGCGGCACTCGTCCGGCGAGCCGGCGGCACCCCGCGAATCGAACCCATCGTCACGGACGACCCCGCCCGCCTCCGCGCGGCGCTGGGTCGCGCTCTGGAGTCGAATGACGTGGTGGTGACGAGCGGAGGCGTATCGGCGGGGGAGCACGATTACGTTCGGGGAGCGATCGATGAGGCTGCGGGCGGGCTCGTCTTCTGGAAGGTCCTGATGCGACCGGGCCAGCCGCTCGTGTTCGCCCGCAGGCCGGGCAGCGGGGAGATGCCGGCCCGGTACCTCTTCGGCCTGCCGGGGAACCCGACGTCGGCGCTGGTCACCTTCCTGGAGTTCGTGCGCCCGCTGCTGCGCCGCCTCGGCGGCTTCAGCGGCCTCTTCCTGCCGGTCATCGGGGTGCGCCTGGCCGAAGCCGTGGACTCCGAGCCTGGGCGCCGCTCCTTTCTCCGGGTACGCCTCGAGCGCGGGTCCGACGGCACCCTGCAGGCACGCCTCGCGGGACCGCAGGGATCCGGGCTGCTGCGTCCCCTCGCGCGGGCACACGGCCTGCTGATCTCCGGGCCGGAGCGGACACACCACGCCGCAGGGGACCTCGCCAACGTCCAGGTGTTCGATCCGCTGCCGGAGCCCGGGCGGGCCTTCGAGACCTGAGGGCGGATCGCCGTCCAGTGCCCTCGCGATTAGATTGCGCGCCCATGACCCGCCGCCCGATCCCGGCGCCTCCCCCTGCCGCCCTCTCCGCCGAGTTCTTCTCTCCGGGGTCCGTCGCCGACACGGACCTTCGGCATGCACAGGAGC
>JACCXV010000025.1 GCA_013696835.1 Gemmatimonadota bacterium
CCCGACCTCATCCGCGATCTGCTGGCGGGCTGACGTGGATCCCGCGCTGGCGCGCGCATGCGCGCGCTTCTTCGCGCGTCGTCTCACCGGTCCCGCCGAGGCGCGCTCGGCCGTGCTCGACGCACTCGTTCGGGGAGAGCCCTACTCCTTCGCGCGCCGGGCCCTGTCGGGCGCCGCGGCAGCGGGCATCTCCCGTCATTCAGCGTTGCGCCTGGGTCTGATCGCCGAGGTGGCCCGCGCCACCCTGCGTACCTGCGCGGAGGCCTGCGCGGCGGACCCCCTGCCCACCCGGATGCAGCGCGCACGCAGGGTGCTCGCCGCCGACACGCTGCTGACATTCAGCTGGGAGCTTGCCGCGGCCGTGGAGGCGGAGCGGGCAAGCACGGTGCGGGATGCTCTGGCGCGCCTCCTGGGGGCGCGCGGACTGCTGGCGAGCGGGCTCGGCCGATCCCCGGGCGACCGCGAGGCCGGTGGGGCGATGGAGCGCATCGACTCGAGCGTGGAGGCATTCCTCGTCGAGGTGCTGGCGCCGAGCCGGCGCTGGTGAATGCGCCGCGTCGTGTCCCCGCAGCTCAGCTGCGCGCCCGCAGCAGCAGGGCCACGCCCAGGCCGCCGAAGATCATGTTCGCCAGCCACGCCGCGAGCCAGGGCTCGATCCCCCCGCCGTAGCCGATGCCCTGCCCCACCTTGATGAACGCCCAGAAGAAGATGCAGAGGAAGAGCGCCAGCCCGAAGCCCAGCGCGGCGCCGCGCTGCCGGGCGGAGCGGCCGGCGAGCGTCACGCCGAAGAGCACGATCACGAAGTTCGCGAACGGGTAGGCCACCTTCATGTGCAGATCCACCCGCTCGCGGACCGTGTCGCCCCCCGTGCGACCCTTCCGGTTGATGTAGCGCGCCAGCTCCGCATAGCTCATCTCCTCCGGCTCCTTGGGAACCTGCAGGAAGTCCTGCGGGGTCTCCGTGAACTGCGGCGAGCTCAGGAAACCGAAGCGCCAGCTGCGCTCGGAGCCCCCCCGCGGGAACTGCCGGAGATAGCCGTCGGTGAGGACCCAGCGTCCAGGTCCTGGCTCCCAGTACATGCGCGGCGAGTTGATGCGGATGAAGGTCCCGTCGGCGAGCGTCTTCTGCACTTCGACCTGGTCCGCGCTGGCGCCGCTGGTCGTGTCGGCGAACAGCGAGCGGATCAGGAACGTCCAGCCGGCCTCGCTCTGGTACGGGAAATCCGCGCGGTAGTTGCGGTACTCGTTGCGCCGCTCCGCGATCTGCACGTCGTGGATCTCCTCCGCGCGCGCGCTCATGCGCGGGATCGCCGTCTCGCCGAGGACGAGAACCCCGAGGCTCGTCGTGAGGCCCGTAAGCAGGATCGGCAGCACGATCCGGAAGAGCGACCGCCCTCCCGCCTTCATCGCGGTGATCTCCTCGTGACGTCCCAGGTCGCCCATGGTGAGGATGGTGGCGATAAGCATCGCCATGGGCAGGGTGATGACGGCGTTGTAGGGCAGCTGATACAGGTAGTAGGCCGCCACCTCGCCCAGGGTGGCGTCGTGATCCAGGTACCCGTCGATGTGATCCATGACGTGAATCAGGACGAAGATCACCGTGCTGCACAGGATCGAGAGCAGGAGGATCTTGAAGAACTCCCGCAGCACGTAGCGGTCGAGGATAAACGGTGCCATCAGACCCCCGCGGGCTGCTGCTCGGAGGGGGCCGTGATGCCGGGGGCGGGCGTGGCCGCGGGCATGTCGGCGACGTGCGCGGCGCCCTGCGGACGCGGGCGCACCCCGCGACGCCCGCGGCGCCGGAACGGCAGGCCCCAGGTCTCCTGCACGGTGCGGCGGAAGAGGACGGCTCCCAGGGCGGTGAACAGGATGTTTGGCGTCCACATCGCGACCCAGGGATCGACGAAGAGACGGTCGGAGAGATCTTCGCCGCCGATCAGAAAGACGTAGTAGACGGTGAAGACCAGCAGGCTGACGCCGATCGCGAATCCGTACCCCGAGCGCCGGGTACGCACGCCCAGCGAGGCCCCGATCACCACGAACACGAGGCACGCGACCGGGATCGCCACCTTCTTGTGGTACTCGACGGCGAACTTGTTCGCCTGCCGCTGGGCGAACTCGCGCTGCTGCACGAAGCGCTCCAGGTCACGCAGCGCGCTCTTGGCCTCCACGGCCGGGGTCTCGAGATCCTCGCCTCCGTCGTCCGCGAGCGCGGCGCGGAGTTGTGGAGGTAGCGCGGCGGCGGCGGCAGCTGCCGCGGACGTATCGCTGGCCTCGGTAGTTGTCGCAGCAACCGAGGTCTCGCCGCCCTCGAGCTTCGGCGTCGAGCCGCCCCCGTCGTCGTCGCCGGGGTCGCCTCCGCCCTCGTCGCCGCCGCCGGGGTCGCCTCCGCTCTCGTCGTCGCCGCTGGAG
>JACCXV010000048.1 GCA_013696835.1 Gemmatimonadota bacterium
CCCCTACACCGACCGGCTCAACTACTCGTCCCCGTTCCTTAACAACGTCGGCTTCTGCATGACACTCGAGAAGCTGCTGGGGATCGAGATCCCCGTGCGGGCGCAGCTGATCCGGGTGATCCTCGGCGAGCTCTCTCGCGTGATGGACCATTTCGTTTGCATCGGCACGAATCTCGTGGACCTCGGGGCGCTGACGAACTTCTGGTACATGTTCCGGGGGCGGGAGGAGATCTACACCATCACTGAGCGGATCTCGGGCTCGCGCATGATGGTGAGCTACGCTCGGCCGGGCGGCCTCATGCGAGACTCTTACGAGGGCTTCGAGGACGACGTGCGTGCGGTGCTGCGCTCGCTGCCGCGCTACGTGGACGACGTGGATTCGCTGATCACGAACAATCGCATCTTCATCGACCGCACGCGGGGCGTGAGCGCGATCTCGGCCGAGGACGCGATCGCCTGGGGCTGGACAGGGCCCTGCCTGCGCGCCGCCGGCGTGCCGTACGACATCCGCAAGGCGGCGCCGTACCACGGCTACGACACGTTCGACTTCCAGGTGCCGGTGGGGCGCACGGGCGACGTCTACGACCGCTACCTCGTGCGCATGGAGGAGATCCGCCAGAGCCTGCGCATCGTGGAGCAGGCCGTGGAGCGGCTCGAGCCCGGCCCCGTCATCGTGGACGATCCGCGCGTCGCGTTCCCCCCGAAGTCGGACGTCTACAACTCCATCGAGGGGATGGTGAACCACTTCAAGCTGATCTTCGAGGGCCTGAAGCCGCCGGCTGGCGAGGTCTACGGCTATTCGGAGGCGGCGAACGGCGAGCTCGGGTTCTACCTGGTGTCGGACGGCACCGGCCGGCCCTACCGCCTGCACTGCCGCGCGCCCTGCTTCGCCATCTACCAGAACATCGACAAGCTGCTGCAGGGGCGGCTGATCTCGGACATCGTAGCGATCATCGGCTCGCTCAACGTCATCGCGGGAGAGCTGGAGCGGTGAAGGCCGTGCCGGTGATCCGTTTCATCTCGAGGGTGGTCTTCGCGCGGGCCTCGATCCTCCCGTTGCTGCTGGCGTCCATCTTCGCGCCGGTGCCCTCAGGAGCCGCGCAGGCGGAGGCGCAAAACCAGGCGGAGGCGCAAAACCAGGCGGAGGCACGGCCCAAGGCGGAGGCACGGCCGCAAACGCAGACTCCCAACACGCTTTCGCTGGAGGAGGGCACGCCGCGACCGACGGCCTCCATCGACGACGTCAGCTGGATCGCGGGTCACTGGATCGGCGAGGCTCTCGGGGGCGTTTCGGAGGAGATCTGGAGCGCCCCGCTCGGGGGCGCGATGATGGCGTCGTACCGGCTGGTGAAGGACGGCAAGCCGGTGTTCTACGAGCTCTCCACCATCGTCGAGCAGGGTGGCAGCCTGGAGGTGCGGATCAAGCACTTCGACTCCAACCTCTCGGGCTGGGAGGAGAAGGACGAGTTCCAGGCTTTTCCGCTGGTCAAGCTCGGGAAGGATGAGGCCTGGTTCGACGGCATGACCTTCCGGAAGCTCCCCGACGGCGGGCTGGACGTGTACGTCCTGATCCACAAGAAGGACGGATCACAGGTCGAGGAGAGGTTCCCGTACGAGCCCATGAAGCAATGGCAGGACCGCCACTTGAAGGATGAATGAGGGTGCGCGCACTGGACAGGTTCCTCGACGCCTTTCCTTCCCTCTCGCGGGAGCAGGCGGTGGCGGCCCTTGAATGGGCACGCGATGCGCTTGCATCTGCTCTCGAAAATCTACGGCCGGGCAGAGTGGTGCACGTCAGGAGCTGAGAAGGCCCAAAAGGCGACGGCCTCCGCGAGGATCAGTGGAATTCACCGAAGAGAACAGGCGCGCATTCGACGAGATCGTGGCCCGCTATCCGTCGCCGCGCGCCGCGATGCTCCCGGCGCTGTGGCTCGTGCAGCGGCAGGAGGGTCACATCTCGGCGGAGGCCATGGAGTACGTAGGCGAGCTCCTCGACACGCCGCCGGCCGAGGTCCAGGCAGTGGTGTCCTTCTACACGATGTACGATAGGCGCCCCCCCGGAGCCTACAAGCTGCAGGTCTGCCGCACGCTGTCCTGCGCAATCATGGGGGCGTACGACATCCTGCGTCACCTGGAGGAGCGGCTCGGAGTGCACAACGGCGAGACGACGCAGGACGGGCAGTTCACGCTGCAGGAGGTCGAGTGCCTCGGCTCGTGCGGGACCGCGCCCATGATGCAGGTGAACGACAAGTACTACGAGAACCTCACGGTCGAGCGCGTCGATACCCTGCTCGACACGCTGCGCGCGAAGAGTGCCATCCTTGATCGGGTGCCGGTGATCCACGACCCGGCGGAGATGCAGGCGGCCGTGCCGCGGGCCGTCGTCTCCGCCCCTGCGGGGGATCACGGCCACGACCACGATGGCGGGGGTCGACCCGGTGGCTGAGCACCGGCGCATCCTGCTCGCGAACATCGGCACGCCCGACTCGCACACGCTTGCGGCCTACGAGAAGGCCGGCGGGTACCAGGCGGCGCGCAAGGCGGTGGGCATGGACCCGCGCGCGATCATCGACGAGGTCAAGCGCTCGGGCTTGCGCGGGCGCGGCGGAGCGGGATTTCCGACGGGGACCAAGTGGGGATTCATCCCGCGCGAGAACCCGCGTCCCAAGTATCTGGTCCAGAACGCCGACGAGTCCGAGCCTGGCACCTTCAAGGACCGGCTGCTCCTCGAGCAGGACCCGCACGTGGTCATCGAAGGCATGATCTGCGCGGCGGTGGCCATCGAGTGCCACACGATGTTCACCTACATCCGCGGCGAGTACACGTTCGCTGCGGAGCGCTACATCGCCGCCAGCGAGGAGGCGTCTCGGGCCGGATACCTCGGGAAGGGGATCTTCGGCTCCGGCTTCGATCTCGAGCACGTGATCCACATCGGCGCCGGCGCCTACATCTGCGGCGAGGAGACGGGCCTCCTGGAGTCGCTCGAGGGGAAGAAGGGCTTCCCGCGCATCAAGCCCCCGTTCCCCGCCGTGGTCGGCCTGTTCGCCTCGCCCACGGTGATCAACAACACGGAGACGCTCGCGGCGGTGCCGTGGATCCTCCTGAACGGCGGCGACGCGTACAAGGCGGTCGGCACGGAGCGCAGCCCCGGCACGAAGCTTTTCAGCGTGAGCGGCCCGGTCCGGCGGCCCGGCGTCTACGAGGTGGACCTCGGCTATCCCATGCAGCGCTTCGTCGAGGAGGAGTGCGGGGGGATGCTCGAGGGCTTCGGGCTGAAGGGCGTGATCCCGGGGGGATCGTCGGTGCCGATCATGACGCCGGACGAGGTCGGGCGGGCGAACCTCGACTACGAGTCGATCCGCGACAACGGCTCCCTGCTCGGCTCGGGCGGCTTCATCGTCTGCGCCGACAACATGTCCGCCCCGGAGATGCTGCTGAACCTCATGCGCTTCTACTCGCATGAGTCCTGCGGCCAGTGCACGCCATGCCGGGAAGGCTGCGGCTGGCTCGAGGACGTCTCGGCGCGGCTGCTGGACGGCACCGCGGATCCGGACGACCTGCACCTGATCCAGCGGCTGGCCGACAACATGATGGGCAAGACGATCTGTGCTCTCGCCGACGGCGCCGCCATGCCGGCGCTGGCCCTCGTCCGCAAGTATCCCGCCGAGTTCCAGGCGCTGCTCCCGCGCGAGCGTCATGTGCGGCGGGCGGAGCGCGGACGCGGCCTCCACGGCCTCCTGCAAGTGGCCGGCGCGCATGCCCACAGCCCGGCCCATGCGCACGTCTCCGCAGGGGTGGCGTGAGGAGAGAGCCGTGACGGCTACGATCGACACGCCGCCTGCGGCGCCCCCGCAGGGGATCACGCTGCGAATCGACGGCCAGCCGGTCACCGTCGAGAAGGGGCGGACGATCTTCCAGGCTGCCGAGAAGCTGGGCAAGACCCCGCCGCACTTCTGCTACCACCGGGATCTCTCCGTGCCGGCGAACTGCCGCATGTGCCTCTGCGAGATCAAGGACAATCCGAAGCTGCAGACGTCGTGCTCCACGATCGCCGGCGAGGGGATGGAGGTCTCCTTCGAGGCTGCGCGCGTGCGCGAGGCCGTGGCGGGAGTGCTCGAGTTCGAGTTCAAGAACCACCCGCTCGACTGCCCCGTCTGCGACCAGGTGGGGGAGTGCAAGCTCCAGCAGTACTACATGGAGGTGGGGCTCTACGAGTCGGAGGTCGAGACGCCCAAGGTCCGCAAGGACAAGGTCAAGAACCTGGGCAAGATCACCCTCGATGCCGAGCGCTGCGTGCTGTGCTCGCGCTGCGTGCGGTTCGGGAACGAGGTGACGGGCACGGACGACTTCGTGATCGTCAACCGCGGCGACCACGCCGAGATCGCCACCTTCGACGATCGGCCGATCACGAATCCGTATTCCCTCAACTACGCCGATCTCTGTCCGGTCGGCGCGCTCACCTCGACGGACTTCCGCTTTCAGCGGCGCGTCTACTACCTCGATCCGGTCGCCACCGTCTGCCCCGAGTGCTCCAACGGCTGCTCGATCTTCGCCGACCGGAGCCTGAACCAGGTGTTTCGCTTCCGACCGCGCGTGAACCCCGAGGTGAACCGCTCCTGGATGTGCGACGAGGGGCGTCTCTCCTATCGCGGGTGGAACACGAGCCGCGGGCGCATCGAGCAGCCGATGGTGAGGGAGGACGGCCGGCTCGTGGCGGCGACCTGGCAGAA
>JACCXV010000077.1 GCA_013696835.1 Gemmatimonadota bacterium
CCCGAGATCCAGGCACGGCTGCGACGCGATGCCTACGCGTGCATCCACGCGGTTGAAGAGGCTGCCTTTCCTGCGGTGGCGCTCGCCCCCCGCTATGGCATACCCGTGATCTACGACATGCAGTCCAGCCTGCCCGAACAGATGCTGAGCCGCCCGGGCTTTCGAAATCGGGGCGCGCGGACGGCGCTGCGCGCCTGCGAAGCCTGGCTGCTCGAGCGCGCAGACTATGTCGTGACCAGCGCGGGCCTCGTGGACCATGTGCGTGTCGTGAACCCGCAGGCGGACGTGCGCCAGTGGCGCTATTCCAGCTCGCCGGCCTCGGCCAGCCAGGTGGAGATCGCCCGGGTTCGGGAGACGCTCGGGATCCCCCCCGGAAGCCGCATCGTGGTCTACAGCGGCTCCTTCGCGCCCTATCAGGGTCTGCGCGAGCTGCTCGGTGCGATGCGCCACGTACTCCGGCAGAGGCCCGGTACAGTTTTCATCCTGGTCGGAGCGGAGGGACCCGGCGGGGCGACGATCTCGGATCGGGCATGGGATCTCATCCGCACCGGATCCGTGCACCTGCTCCATCGGCTACCGCGGGAGAGCGTCGCGCCCTATCTCGGCGTGGCCGACGTGCTCGTCTCCCCGCGCATCCACGGCGGCAACCTCCCGCTCAAGATCTTCGACTACCTCGCGACCGGAAGGCCGATCGTGGCGACCGACATCCACGCGCACCGCGCCGTGCTGGATCCCAGCCGCTCGGAGCTCGTGGAGCCTTCAGCCGAGGGGATCGCCGCCGGCATCCTCCGCCTGCTGTCGGATGCGGAGCACGCTGCCCGTCTGGCGGCCTCGGCACGCGAGTACGCCAGCCAGCACCTGGGATGGCTGGCCTTCGTCCAGTCCGTCGGCGAGCTGTACGGCGAAGCCTGCAGCAACCCCTTTCCCACGGAATGATTCCGCCGCTCCCGGGCCTCCCCATTGCAGCAGGCCATCGCGACCCCGACGGCAGAGCGGAGGAACGGCCGCACATCGTCTCCGTGGTCATTCCAGCGCGCAACGAAGCGCCTCGCATCGAGCGGGTCGTGCGCGCGGTGCTCGCCCAACGGAGAGCGGGTCTGGAGCTCGACCTCGTGGTCGTGGACGACGGCTCGACAGACGGAACGTCGGAGGTGGCGCACGCGGCCGGAGCCCGGGTGCTACGTCCCGATGCGCAGGCCCCTCGCGGCCCCCGCGGCGGCAACCCCGGAGCCGCGCGGAACCGCGGCGCGGAGGCCGCCCGGGGCGACCCGATCGTCTTTCTGGATGCCGACTGCGAGCCGGGTGAGGGGTGGCTCGACTCGCTGCTTAGAGCACATGAGACCGCAGCCGTGGTGGGCGGATCCCTCGACCTCCCGGACGGGCTGCCGCTGACTGCGCGGTGCGGCTACTACTGCGACTGGTATCACACCCATCCGGGGCGGCCGGCCGGGAGGGTGCCGAACCATCCTCCAGCGAACCTCAGCGTCCGGCGTCAGGTCCTGCGTGACGCAGGTGGATTCGCGGAGGACATGCCGGTTGCGGACGGGCACGAGGAGCTGGGCTGGCAGACCGCCGCCCGCGCCGCCGGACACACCATCCGCTTCGAGCCTCGGGCTCTTGCCTGCCATCACAATCCTCCAGGCATCGCAAATCTGCTCCGCCGGAGCTACCGCTGGGGGTACAGCTCCCTCGAGGGAAAAGTCCAAACGGGGGGCGCCCGCTGGGGGGGCCTCTACCGCCGCCCGTGGCTGCTGATCGCCTTGAGCGGCCCCTTCGCCGTGGCGCAGGCCGTCTACATCGTCGCCTGCTGGGTTCGCGTCGGCAGACTGGAGCCCCTTCTCCTCGCGCCCGGAATTTTCGCCTCACGGCTCGCCTGGGCGACGGGCATGACGGTCGGCGGCCTCCGCTGGCTGGTACGGTCTCGCGGTCCCGGGGCGCTTCCCGAGCACGCCCGGGGATTCGCACCGCGCTCCAGTCCTCCCTGAGCACGTCACGTCCATGACGGCGTCACCTCCGGCCCCGAGAGAGCCCAGCGCTCTCACGGCAGCGGTCTGTACGCGCAGCAGACCGCGCGAGCCCCGGCGCGTCCTCTCCTCCCTGGTTGCCCAGGAGCCTGCCGTTGCGGAGATCCTGGTCGTGGACAACGCGCCGGGGGACGGGAGCACGGCGCGGCTGCTGCGTGACGAGTTTCCCGGCGTGCGTTACGTGGCCGAGCCCGTTCCGGGCCTCGACAACGCCCGGAACCGTGGGCTGGCTGCCGCGACGCAGCCCGTGGTCGCGTTCATTGACGACGACGCCGTCGCCGACCGGGGGTGGGGGGCGGCGGTCTCACGCGTGTTCCGGGAGCATCCGGCGGCGGGGGCCTGCACGGGCCGCGTGGAGGCGCTCACCCTGGAGGGCGGGGGCCAGCGCCTGTTCGAGGCGAACGGTGGATACGGGCGCGGGGTACGTCGTATCTGCCTGCCTCGCGAAGCCACGCGGCCGCTGCACGGATGGCCCGTGCCCCTCATCGCCTGGGCTGTGAGCGTCGGGAACGGGTGCAGCCTCGCGCTCAGGCGCGACGTAGCCCTGCGCCTGGGCGGCTTCGACCCGCGCCTGGACAACGGCGCCGAGCTGCCCGGAGGAGGGGACCTGGACGTGCTGTGGCGCGTGCTCACGGCCGGCTGCGAGGTCGTGTACGAACCCCGCGCCCTCGCCTGGCACGAGCATCGGCACGATCGCGAGGCCGCGATCGACCAGATCATCGGCCATCAGCGGGCGCTGATCGCCTGGCTGACCAAGGCGTGCGTTCACACGCCCGGCCGGAAGCGATTCGCGGTTCTGCTCTTCCTCGCGTGGCGCCTGCTGAAGCCTGGCGCGAGGCTGCTGCGGCGCGCCACAGGCCACGATCCGCTGCCTGCACGCGCGCTACTGCGCATGTGGGGGAACTGCGCGCGCGGTCTAACCGGCTATCGCTTCGGCGCAGCGGGCATCGCGGCAGAACCTGTCTCTGACGTCCACGCCGCCCGCCAGCCGGAACACGCGTGATGCGGGCCGCTCAGCTCGGGTCCGGCAGGCGCTACCCCGAAGAGGCCGCCTCACGACCCGGGGAGCTGCGGCCCCCGATCAGCGTCGCCGTCTGCACGATAGATCGTCCTGCGCTCCTGTCTCAAGGCACGGGCGGCCGGCGCCGCCGGCGAGTCGAGCGAAATGGAGCAGGAGGGGATCGCCGCCGCTTGAAGGATCGACGGTCGACGTGGACCGCGGCGGTCCGGGCGGTATTCCCAAGTTAGCGGTCGTGAGCGCCGACGTCATACGCACCGCTCTGCGGCAACGTGTTCCCGTAGAAGTCGCGTGGCCCTGGATCCACTGAGAAGAGAGCCGGCAGGTTCAGCCCCATGTTCACCAGAGGTGAAGTGGCCTGTAAACGATAAGCCGGTAGTCCGCTGCTGAGTGAGGTCGGGTTCGCAATCGTCCCGCCGCCTCCGCCATTGGTGAGCTTCGGATCGACATCCGAGCCCACCGACTGGGTCCCGAGCTTCTCCTGCCCGGTCCCCGTCCTCCACGCAGCCAGACTGAAGTAATTCGTCCCGCCCCAATTCACCTGCCACGTCGCACCCCCGGAGTAGTAGCTGTTCCCCTCGAACCGGAGGTCCCTGGCTCCGCGCAGCACCGATGCAGCGGCGAACACCACGGGCATTCCCCTGTCCGTCCGAAAGATGTTGTTGCGGATGTGCAGGCGCTCGGGGTACGCGCTCGGGACTCTGGCATTGTTGAAGAACACAGCGGCCGGCTTGGGCTTTCCTGCAGGGACGGCACCGAGATAGATCGTGTTGTTGTGGATCTCCGTGTCGATCACACGCCCGTAAATGCGGATGGCCCCCCGGTTGTCGCGCGCGTCGTTCTGGCTCACGTTGAACCGGACGCGGTTGCCGGCGTGATTGTCGTCGTTGACGGGGTGGGTCAAGAGGTATCCGACGCCCTCGTTGTCGTGCGAATAGTTGTACTGCATGACCGAGTTGGTGACGTTTCGATCCAGCGCGAAGCCGCCGCCATCCACAGGTCGCACGCTGCGGTTGCCGTACGACTCGTTGTACTGAATCACAATGTTGTTCGAATCGTACGCCCACACGCCGTTAGGAATCTTCCCGGTCGTCCCATTTCCGTACGCGAGGCACCGCTCGATTGTCCCGCCGTCCACGCTTCCAAGGACGATCCCGTTCCCCGAGCTAGGAAGCGTCGAGAGGGCATGGCCGTCATTGGCAAACGCCCGCGAGTAGCCGACGTAGACGTTCTGATTGACGTTCTTCCTCTTGCCGTACGTGAGAAGCCCGCCGTCCCCATTGTCGTGGGTCCACAGGTTTGAGATCCGAACGTCGCGGAACCCGGAAGCGACGTTCGCTCCACCGATTGCGACTCCGTACCGGCCGAACTTCGCAGTCTCGACGTTCTGAATTCGCACGAACGCCAGCTTCACGTTCCCGGGCAGATCGTTGTAGAAGAGGATGCCGTCGGCCTTGTTGTAGTCTGCGCCATACCCTTCGAAGATCAACTGTGATATGACAAGGCCTGCCGTGTTGTGGGCATACAGCCCCACGCCGTCCGCGTCGATGATCTTCGCGCGACCCGTACCATACG
>JACCXV010000088.1 GCA_013696835.1 Gemmatimonadota bacterium
GTTCGGGGCGTCGGGTGCGGCGATGGGGCGACGGCTGCGGCGGGTGGTGTAGGGCGAGATCCGAGGCGATCGGCCGCTCGGTCTGCGGTCCCTCACACGCGGCGGCTGAACCGCCCGATGCGCCGCCTCAAGCCTCGCAATGCTCGTGTTAGCGCCAGCCGCACCCGCGCGATCTCCATCGACGGCGCCGTTCCCTCCATGGCATGGGCGTGTTCGACCCGCCGCAGCCGCTCGCGCATCGACCGCTCGGTCGGATGCAGCTCGTCGAGCCACCTCGACCTGGATACCCGGCCCAGGTCCGCGCCTGCTGCCGCACAAGCCACGCAGAGTGGATCCGGCTCGACAGCCCCGGTCCTCTGCACCCGCACGGCCAACGCCCCGCACGTGGCGCAGTAGCGCGGCGCCGACCCACCGAGAGCCGCCTCGATCTCGACGGCCCCGTGCCGGTGCTGCAACGCGATGAACGGGCCATGGCGATGCGCCGCCATTGCGCCAGCCCAGCCGCTGTAGCGGCCTAACTTGCCGCAGGCCTGACAGGTCTTCACACCACCGATCCCGACGCCGTGCTTGCGCGCCTCGAGCTCGAGGATCTCCTCGCGGAGCTCCACGCGTCTGTCCCGCATACTCTCACCTCCATCGTCCAGCGTTCGCACCGTGCCTTGGCGGCCGGTTGCGGCGGCGTCAGTGGGCTGGATCCCTAGACCGCTCTTGATGGAACCGAGGCCTGACGTTAGCCGAGCCGGGGCCCGCTCCCGGGTCGTCCGCCTCGGCCGGTCCCCACTGAGGCATGACCGCGCCGCAGACGGGGCAGACGCGGGGGAACGATCCGGAGTCGCGCACCTCCAGCCAGAAGTCTGCGGACTCGTCGTTCCACGTTGCGCGGCAGGTAGGGCACGTCACCGCCACCGGCGCGATCGGCGGGGGGCCCGGGGCGATGAGGTCGACCACGCGGTCTGGGAACCACACGCGCGAATAGCCGGCCATCCGCGCCCAGCCTTCGATGACGCGCTCTGCCCGGACCCGTCCGCCACCGCTCAGGAACTCGACGCTCAGCTCGCCGCTGCCATCCTTCTCACGCCAGCGTCGTAGGTCCGCGATCGCCACGCCGTCGTCGCGTCGGGCGCGAAAGTGCTCGCGCGCGGGCCCTCCTGACAGCAGGAACGGCCACCACTCATTCAGCGTGAGCGTGTCTCCGAGGATCGTGGCCCGGAAGGTGGGCGGGCCCGGACCGTCCAGGTCGGTATCGAAGTCGAACTCGTCTATCGGATCTCCCTCAGTCGGCACTCAGGGAGAGTCGCCGGCCGGCGCGATCTCTGACAGGGGCGTCGTGGGCGCTCTTAAGGACAATTCGCGTGATCGACAGGCGGGGGGCACCGGTGGGGCGCGCGTTCTTCTCGTCGATCCGCGGGTTCAAGGGATCGGAAGCATCGGTGGTAATCCTGTGCGAGTTGGCAGACTTGGAGGACGAGACGCTCGACCAGCAGCTTTACGTGGGCCTGTCTCGAGCGAAGACCCGCCGTGTGGTCGTGATCCCGGGGTAGCCTCAGTCCTCGTGACCGACCCTGCTCAACCTCGCCTCGACCTCCCCGAGGAGCGAGATCCGCGCCTTCCCGGCCCGTTCGGCGTCGGCCGGTGGGCTGCCGGGTTCCGGGACTTCCTGCGCGAGCGCCAGCGCGTTCTGCTGATCGGGGAGGTCACGAACTTCA
Source organism: Gemmatimonadota bacterium (assembly GCA_013696835.1). Taxonomy (GTDB): domain Bacteria; phylum Gemmatimonadota; class Gemmatimonadetes; order JACCXV01; family JACCXV01; genus JACCXV01. The sequence goes on from JACCXV010000088.1 coordinate 1,707, forward strand.
GGCGCGCGCGGGCGAGCGCCTATTTCGAGCTGCGGGACTCCGACGGGGCGGTCCCATGCGCGATCTGGACCTCCGACCTCGACCGGCTGGGCCTACCCGAGGGCGCGCTGCGCGACGGGTCCGAGGTGATCGTGGCCGGCGGCCCGGACTTCTACCCAGGCACGGCCACCGCCTCCCCCAGCTTCAGCTTCCGCGTCAGCTACCTGCGCCTCGCGGGAGAGGGCGACCTCCTCGCCCGGCTCGCCGCGCTGCAGGCCCAGCTCGAGGCCGACGGGCTGTTCGCCCCCCAGAAGCTGCTTCCTCGCCCGGCGATCCCGAAGACGATCGGCGTGGTCACCGCCCGCAACAGCGCCGCCTGCGCCGACCTGCTCGCCGGCCTCGAGCGTCGTGGGTGGCGCGGCACGATCGTGTGGGCGGACGCTCCCGTACAGGATCGCCGCGCCGCCGGGGCGATCGCTGCGGCGCTGCGGGATCTCGCGCTGATCCCCCAGGTGGAGGTCGCCGTGGTGTGTCGCGGCGGGGGGAGCCTGACCGACCTCTGGGCGTTCTGCGACGAGGCCTTGTGCCGTACCGTCGCCCTGCTGCGACTCCCGGTCATCAGCGCGGTCGGGCACGAGTCGGACCGGACGCTCATCGACGACGTGTCCGCAGTCTGTTGCTCGACTCCCACCCATGCCGCCAATGAGGCGGTTCGAGTGAATGTCGGGGCGGCGCGTGAGGACCTTTTGGCCGGTGCATCGAGCGCTGCACGAGCAGCGTCGGTCGCGATTGCCTCGCGTGGCCGGCGGCTTGCCGAGCTGGCGGGCGGCCCGGGGAGAAGCCTGCGGTCCGAGCGCGCCCGTCTGCACCAGATGCTTCGCGAGGTTCGTGCGTCGTCGACACGTGGATACTTCGAGCGCGGCCGGCTCGCGGCTCGGCACGGACTCGTGCTGAGTCGCAAGGCGGCAGTGGCAACGGCCGCCGAGCGCACCGGTCGAAGCACCCTGTCGAGGCTCGGGAGGGCCACCGAGGCCCGGATGGCGCAGAGCATGCAGCAGGAGCGTCGGCGCCTGGAGGCCTTGGCGGTCGCTGAGCGAGCGCACGATCCTGAGCGCACCCTGGAGCGAGGCTATGCGCTCGTGGCGGCGGACGACGGCGCCCCAGTTACCTCGGCGGCGACGGCCCGCAGGCGGGGCCGGGTGGTCTTGCGCTTCGCCGACGATGCCGTAGGCGCGCGCATAGAGCGAGGGGAGGATGTTGAGCGAGAGGCCTGAAAGCTACGAGGCCGCGGTGGCGCGGCTGGAAGCGATCATCGCCCGGCTGGACTCGGGCGACGCCGAGCTACGCGAGACCCTCGCGCTATGCGTCGAGGCCAAAGGGCTGATCCAGTTCTGCAAGGGCGAGCTCGATGCCGTGTCGGGTGAGCTGAAGGAGCTGAAGCTCGACGAGCTGGTGGCGGAGCTCGATGCTCCGCCCGGCGACGCCGCTTAGGACGACGGCCTCCATGGGCGCCACGTTGTAGGCCTCGCGGTGTCCGCCGCGAGGCCAGTAGCTCGACGGGGTCGGGAATCTGCGTTCTGCGCGTGCGGCATCATCTCGGACGTCGGCGCGACTCTCGTGCGGGCCGCACGCGGCGTGATGATCCGGGCCTGCCTCTCAGTGTCAGAGGAAGACAGCCGACACTGACTTAACAAGGAGCAGCGTGTACCTCCGCCACGAACAAATCGACGACACGACCCACGTCCTTCTGCTGGACGGGGCGCTGGAGTCCTATCGCGTGCCGGAGCTCCGGCCGCGGGTGTCCGAGCTGTCCGAGCCCGGCGGCGTCTCGCGCCCGCCGAACTCCTACGAATGACCCGTTGTATCGACGACCTGATAGGCGAGGTGGGCGAACATGCACACAACGCTGATTCCTGGCTGCACGGACCCAATCACTGGCGCCGAGTGGCAGCCTTTGGCGTGCGGCTGTGTAGGGAGAGCCCCGGCGCCAACGCCGCACCCCGATGCAATACAACGAGTGGGCGCCGGCACCCGGGCCGCCCCTCACCCCGACGGAACGCTCTCCGCCCAGTCCCTCAACCGCCCCTTCAACTCCGGCGCCGCCGCTCCGACCTCCACAACCTCATCGACCGGCACCTTCGCCCGCTGGGCCGCGGCCACGATCGCGTCGGCCGACGGCGCCTCGTACAGGCAGTAGGTCCGCCTCCGGTCCGCGCTCAGGAACGAGAAGAGCCAGCGCACGCCCTCGTCGGCGTTGATCTCGTCGATCAGCTCGACGTCTTCGCTCGTCAGGTCGAGCTGGTCGGCGAAGGTGCGCTCGATCATGTAGACCGGCATCGCTGCGGATCGTAGCGCGCCTATGGCAGTGAAAGCGAACGTCGCTCAGGCCGAGGCCAGGCCGTGCCGGTGCGCATACGACGCCGCCTCGGTGCGGTTGGCGCAGCCCGTCTTGCGCAGGATGCTCCGCATGTGGTTCGCGGCCGTGTGCTCGCTGATCGAGAGCGTCGTGCCCACCTGGCGGTTGGAGAGGCCCTGAGCCACCAGCACCAGGATCTGCACCTCGCGGGGTGACAGGCTGTCCGGAAGGGCGCCCGCCCCCAAATCGGAAGAACCGGTCGCTCGAATTCGCGCCCGCAGCGCCGGCATCCCGATGCGGTCCGCCAGCCCCGCGGCCTCGCCCATCAGCGCATCCGCACGGGAACGGTCCCCGCCCGGTCGCGCCAGCAACAGACGCCCGTACTCGTACGCCGTGTGCGCCAGCCACGTATCGGCTCCCATCCGCCGGTTCAGGTCCAGAGCGCGTTCAAAGTGCTCCCCCGCCCGCTCCCACTCGCCCAAGACGGCCGCGAGCATCCCCAGATAGCGGTCGGCGGCTCCGTAGCAAGAAACGAGATGGCCGACCATGACGTTTCCGCCCGCGTGCGGCTCGAGCTCCGGGTAGACGAGCGCCGCCGCGGCCTCGTCTCCGAGCGCCGAGCACGCGTCGGTCAGGTACGCAAGCGAGGCCAGCCAGAGCGACGCGCGGAATGGGTCTAGCCCCTCCGCGACGAGCCGTGAAAGCTCCCTTCGAGCCTCCGCCTCCATGCCGAGCTCGGCGAGGAGGGCCACGAGCCCGGGGCGCCATGGCCCCTCCCGCGTGCCCTCGCCAGCCAGGATCCTGACCACCGGGGCTAGCTCGGCGAGCCGCCCCAGCTCGCGGCGGACGCTGAACATCTGGATCCCGTAGACGCCTGAGGCATCGCGTCCCGTCAGCAGGCGGCTCCACTCGTGCGAGCGTTCCGCCAGCAGCTCGGCCTCCTCGAGTCGCCCATCGCAGAGCGCGATCGCCGAGCCGTAGTGCTCGGCCACGTGGAGCATGAACGGTTGCGCCGTTCGGTCCGCCATCGCGCGCAGCTCGGCGACCTCCCGTCGGGCGGACGCGAGGTCGCAGACGGCGACCAGGGCCGGCATGCGCCAGGCCATCGCCTCGGTGCGGATCTCGGTGTTGCCCAGCTCCTCGCCGAGCTCCTTGGCCTCGGTCAGCATGCCGAGGATCTCCTCGACGGATGTGGTCCCGCGCGACCAGTAGGAGCGCATCAGAACGGTGGCGAGGCCGGTGCGGTCGTCCAATCGCCGCGCCATCGAGATGGCGCTCGTGCGGACGATGGCCCCGCGTTCGCGCTTGCCCTTGAAGTCGAGCCCTCGCGCCAACCCGCTCAGCAGCCCGACGCGCAGGTTGGAGTCCTCGTCACCAAGCGCCCCCACCGCCTCCTCAAGCAGCTCGGTGGCAATCTGGTCGTGCATGCTCGGGCGCCAGCAGGCGTCCTCGTAGCCGATCGCCGCCCGAGCCAACAGCTCCGCATCCTCCAGCTCACGGGCGATGTCCGCCACCGCCTGAACGCCTCGAGCGCATCGGGAGCCTTGCCGCCGCGGTGGCTTGCGTGGCCGAGCTCGAGGAAGACCTCAGCGCGGTCCGTCGAGCCGTCGATGCCCAGCGCC
>JACCXV010000099.1 GCA_013696835.1 Gemmatimonadota bacterium
ACCGTGAACGTCATGCGGATCGGCTCCGCGCCCCCCGCTGGCACGAGCTCCACGGACCGGACCTGTCCCGTCTCCATGCCCAGAAAGAGCACCGGCGACCCGGCGACCAGGCCTTCCGCCGAGGGGAAGCGGGCACCGAGCAGCGTCTCCTCATCGAAGACGGAGCCCAGGTCGCTGTTGAAGGAGACCCACAGGAGGACGAGAAATCCGACGACCAGCAGGATCCCGACCTTGAGTTGGGACCAGCGCAGGTCCTCGCCGCGCTTCACCGGACGGTTCCGGCCATTACACCCGGCGACTCCGCGGGTGGCCGGCGCCCGCCGATCGCCTCGACGCGCGGCGCGAGCTCCTCGATGTCCCTCAGGAACGGCTCGAGGAATCCCCGCACGGGAGCGTCCCGGCAGGCCAGGAGCCCGGCGGCATCCCCGTTGTAGGCGATCTTCCCTCCGTCGAGCAGGATGAAGCAGTTCCCCACGCGCAGAGCGTCGGCGATCTCGTGGGTCACGACGATCGAGGTCATGCCGCGCATGTCGCGGAGCTTCATGATGAGGTCGCCGATCCGGCGCGCCGTATGGGGGTCGAGGCCGGTCGTGGGCTCGTCGTAGAAGATCGCCTCGGGGTTGCAGTTGGCGACCGCCCGCGCGATCGCCACGCGCCGCTTCTGGCCGGTCGAGAGCTCGTCCGGCCGGCGATCGATGAAGCGGTCGGGGTCCAGCTCCACGATCTGCATGGTCTGGCGAACCTGCTTCTCGATCTCCTCCGGTGTGAGGGTGGACGCGCGGTAGAGGCAGTACCCGATGTTCTCCCCCACGCTCAGCGAGTCGAACAGCGCATTCTCCTGGAAGACCATCGAGAGCCGCTGCCGGGTCCGCTTCCACTCCCGCTCCCCGAATCCCCGCGTTTCCTGGCCGTCGATCTCGATGACGCCGCTGTCCGGCTTCCACAGCCCCAGGATGAGCCAGAGCAGGGTGCTCTTGCCGGTGCCGGAAGGCCCCAGCACGACGGTCACCTCGCCCTCCGCCACGTCGAAGGTCACCCCGTCGAGGATCTTCTGGGTGCCCTGCGAGAAGTGCACGTCCCTAAATCGGATCAACGGCCCCTCCGTCGTTTCTCAACGGCCCCTCCGTCGTTTCTCAACGGCCACTCCGCGGGTGACCTACGGCAACTCCGCGGGAGAATCGAATTCGCGTCTCAATCGCCCCGGCCGAAGATGCTCTCGAGGAAGCGAAAGCCCAGCTGCGTGATCAGCAGGTTCACGGTCAGGATCGCGATCGAGTTCCAGACGACCGCCTTCCGGGTCGCCAGCCCGATCCCCATCGTGCCGCCGGTGGTCCGGAGCCCCACGTAGCAGGCGATGACGCCGATCGTCACCCCGAAGACCATCGGCTTGAGCGTGCCGATGACGAGGGTCTTCAGGGTGAGGTTCGCCTTCACCCCCGTCCAGTAGACCGCCGGGCTGAGCTGGCCGATGAAGCGCGCGATGGGGTCGCCGCCGAGGATCGAGACCGCGTCCGCGAGCAGCGTCAGGAGCGGCACCATCAGGGCCAGCGCGATGACCCGCGGCACCACGAGCTTCTGCAGCGGGTCCTCACCGTAGACCTGGATCGCGACCACCTGCTTGCCCAGCACCATGCCCCCCAGCTCGGCGGCTATGCTCGAGGCCACCCGCCCCGAGACGATGAGCCCCGTGAGAACCGGGCCGAGGTCCCGCACGACGCCCAGAGCCATGGCCCGGCCCGTCAAGGCCTCGGCACCGAACGTCTCGAGCTGCCGCACGATCTGGATCGCGAGCGCCTCGCCAGCGAACACGCCGGCCAGCAGCACGACACCGACGGAGCCAACCCCGAGATGGTCCATCGCATGGAGCGCTTCGCGGTGGTAGAAAGGCCGGCGGAAGGCCTGACGGACGACCCTTCCCCCGAAGAAGAACAGCTCCTGCAGCTCGAAAAGGCCTCGCTTCAGGCCCGCCATCCCCGCTCAGGGATGGTAGCTGAGGAGGCGGGACAAGGTCGCGCGGATGGCCTGCACGCGGCGGTTGAGGTTGCTCTTGGAGAGACCGGTGATGCGCGCGATGTCACGCTGGGGGAAACCCTCGATCATGTAGCCGGCGACGGCGCGATCCACGAAGTCGAGCGTGCGGATCGCCGCCTGGATGTCGCGCACGCTCGGGAGATCGCCCTTCTCTCCGTCGGCTTCGGCGAGCTGCTCAGGCACGGAGTCGTAGCTCTCTTCGGGCTCGGCCGGCAGCTCGCGCGTGACGAAGTTGTAGAGACGGTTTCGCAGCGCGACCTTGAAGTACCGCATGCCCTCGCTCGCCCCGCTGTCTATCGCCTTGCCCCGTGCGTTCCGCCAGGGACCCCGACCGAGCTCCAGGATCAGGTCGATGGCCACGTCCTGCAGATCCTCCTCGAGGAAAGGCCGCAGGTGCCCGTTGCGCGCGTGATAGTCCCGGATCGCCCCGAGGACGATCCCCACGTAATCCCCGGGGAGACCGAAGTGCAGGACCACAAGCCGTATGTAGGCTCGGTTGCTGAGTGTAACGGCCATGAGGGGCCGAAATATAGCGGCCCCGGGACGGGGCGAGTAGGACTCGGGGTGGGGCGATCCCGCGCGCGTCGAAGGGGCGCGCGGGATCGGCGGCCGGTCAGCCCAGATAAGCCTCGAGCGCCTTGCGGTGGGCTTTCAGCGCTCTGCGCAGCTTGTTCATCTTCAAGCTGCCGGTGTCCAGCTCTAGCACTTTCGCCAGCAGGCCCTCGGCTTCCCGCAGCTCTCCACGCAGGCTCTTGAGTCCCTTGGTCGAGATCTCCTGCACCCGGGCAGTGAGACCGGCGACGTCCTCTACCAGGCGCTCCGCCTGGCGGCCCGCCCGTTGCGCGTCGGCTTCCTCGCGTCGCGAGAGCTCCTCGCCCAGCGTGCGTGCGTAGTCCGATACGGCAGCGGCGAGTGCGAGCACGGCCTGGGTGCGCTCGAAGCGCTTGCCATCGAGATCCGGGGGCGAAGGCTCCGTCCCGGCCCCCTCGTGCTTGAGGTCGGCTTCGTTGTCGCCCGCATCGCCGTTCCCGCGGTTGTCCAGGTACTCCTTGATGACGCGCGCCTGGGCTGCGCCGATGGTCCTCACCGCCGCCAGGGCATCGAGGCTCGCCGCCTTGAGCGCTCCCGACGTGGCCAGCCCCGCCTCGGCAAGGCGCCGCGCCTTGGCCGCTCCGATGCCCGGAATGGCGTCCAGCGCCACGCGCTCGGCCTGCGCCTCATCCTGGCCCGAGTCCCGGCCCCTGCCCCGGTCCGCGCTACCGCCCTCGTCGTCGTCTCGGCTCCTGCGGCCGTCCCTCCCGTCCGACTGCTTCGCTGCCACGTTCCTGACCTCGTGCAGAAGGTTCTCGTATGCGCCCGCCGTCAGCTCCTCGAGGAACGCTCGGCGCCGGCGGTCGCGCTCGTTGGCCGCCGCGACACGCGCGGGGCCCGCGACGGCGGGCGTGAGGACGTCGGCGGACGCGAGCCCGTCCAGCCGCTTCACGACCATGTCGCCGTCCTGGATGGAGCCCAAGGCATCCTGCAACCTTTTGAGGCCGCTTTCAAGGTGCATCCTCCCGGACGAGGGAGGCCGGCTCTCGCTCGCGTAACGCAGCTTCTTGCCCAGGATGCGCATGCGGTGAAGGTCCTCGAAGGAGGTCACCTCGTTCACCGCGGAGAGCTCGGCCAGCAGGCGCCGCGCCCTGCGACGGAGTGCATCGCCACGGGCTCTGCCGGCGGTTGAAGAGGCATCCGGCGAGCCGCCGCGAGCGGGCTCCTCGCCCCCCGAGAGAGGGACCGCTGCCCTGAAGCGGGTAGCCTCCTCGGCGAAGAACGCCGTCGCGTCCGGTAGCCCGACTCGCAGCCTGCGCCGCTCGAGCGCGATCCAGCTCACGATCTGCGCGGGAACCGGCCCCTGCCCGTGAACGGCCGGGATGAGTCCCCCCATCTCGCTCTCCAGCGTCTGGATCCAGCCGGCGATCTCGCCTGACGGTGTCTCCTGCAGCCGTCCGGAGCTGCCGAGCTCCTCGATCTCGCGCCGAAGGATGTCCAGGTCGCGCAGCCCTCCCAGGGCTCGGAACAGCCCGGTTGCTCCGGCGCGCAACTCGGCGAGCGCGCAGGCCAGACCTCGGGCAGGGTGGGCTCGGGTCCGCTCGGCCGCTTCGGTGGCGACCTCCCGCGCCAGCACCCGGATCCGCCGAAGGGCGACCCGCAGATCGTGGATCGCCTCCTCGTTCGCCTCACGCGCGGCTGGCAGCAGACGTTCCGCCTGGCTCACGAGGTCGTGCACGCGTTGGAGAGGGGACGATGCGGGTGGGGCGAGCTCGGTCGCCGGCGCCTGGCCCGGGCTGGGCTGTCGATCGACCACGGCAGGTTCGGGAACTGCGTCCACGGGCAGCCTCCTTGGCTCCGAAATCTAGCGGAGCGGCGCTCCGGGGGCATACTTTGGTGACCTTCCTTCGATACATTGAGCCCACATGCGCGTGGCGGCCATCGACATCGGCACGAACTCCGTGCACCTCATCGTGGCCGAGCTCCGCCCGGACGGCTCCTTCCGAGTGCTCGACGGCCACAAGGAGATGGTGCAGCTCGGGCGCGGCGAGTTCCGCGATCGCCGGCTTGCGCCGGACGCCGTCACCCGCGCCCTCGCGGCGCTCGTGAACTTCCGCCGCATCGCGGCCGGACACGAGGTTACCCGCACGCTCGCCGTGGCCACGAGCGCGGTTCGGGAGGCGTCCAATGGCGGCGACTTCATCGAGGAGGTCGAGCGCCAGGCAGGGATCCGCGTCCGGGTCATCACAGGTGAGGAGGAGGGGCGCCTCATCTACCGGGCCGTGCGCCACCACGTGGAGCTGGGAGAGCGGCGCGTTGTCGTTATCGACATCGGGGGCGGATCGGTCGAGCTGGTCCTGGGCAAGGGAAAGCGTGCCCTGGTGGTGGACTCCCTGAAGCTCGGCCACATCCGGATGGCCGAGGCGCTCGATGGGGATCCCCCGAGCGCCGAGTCGCTCGCGGCCCTGCGGGCGGCCTGCCGCAAGGCGCTATCGGGCGTGGTCGAGGCGTACACGCGGCTGCCCCCCGAGCTCGTGGTGGGCACATCCGGCACGATCGAGACCTTTGCCCGCATGGATCTGGCCGCGAGCCGCGACGGGGGCGAGGTCCACCTGCACGTCGTGGAGACCGAGAGCGTTCGCCGGCTCACGAAGCGGCTCCTCAAGCTGGACGCAGCCGGGAGGCGGAAGGTTGCGGGCCTCGAGAACCGGCGCGCCGACACCATCGCCGCAGGCGGGATCGTCCTGCTGGAGATCCTTGAGCAGCTCGGCGCCGAGCTGCTGACGACCTGCACGGCGGCGCTTCGCGAGGGCCTGATCCTGGATTACCTGGATCGCTCCCGCGAGCGCATCCAGCGTGAGGACTCCCTCCCCGATGCGCGTCTCCGGAGCGCTCACGAGCTGCTGCACAAGACGAGCTCCGACCTCGCCCATGCGACGCATGTCGCGCGCATCGCGCTGCAGCTCTTCGACGACCTGGCGGAACGCCACGGACTCGATGGGGACGCGCGCCAGATCCTGCACTTCGCCGGCCTGCTACACGACATCGGCCTGGACGTGGGCCACCGCCGGCACCACAAGCACTCGTACTACCTGATCGTGAACGGCGCGCTGCGAGGCTTCACGAGCCGCGAGATCGCCATGATCGGTGCGGTGGCGCGCTATCACAGGAACGCGCTCCCGCGGGTGCGGCACCCCGAGATGGCGGCACTGCGCAAGGCTGACCAGCGCGTCGTTCGCGTGCTGGCTGGCCTGCTCCGCGTCGCCGACGGTCTCGACCGCGGTCACAACCAGACCGTGGAGGCGGTGCATTGCCGTGCGGCGGGGACCCGCGCTACCTTCTACGTCCTCACGTGGCACGACGCCGAGATCGAGCTCTGGGGCGCCCGCCGCAAGATCGATCTGTTCACGCGCGTCTTCGAGCTGGAGCCCGAGTTCCGGCTCGAGAAGCCGGAGGAAGGGGTCCCGCCGGCGTCCCCCTCCGCACCCTCTCCCGACCACGATCCGAGCGATGACCCGAGCCCAGACACTGCCGAGCCCAGCCTCCAAGCTGGTTGAGCCTCATCCCTACCCGGGAAGGCTGATCATCGTGGAGGGAATCGACGGGTCCGGAAAATCGACCCAGATCGCGCTCGCGCAGCGCTGGCTGCACGCCCGCGGGTTCCGCACCTTCTTCACCGAGTGGAACTCGTCCCTGCTCGTGAAGAGCGCCTCGCGCATGGGCAAGAAGAAGGACCTGCTCACCCCGACCACGTTCAGCCTCCTCCACGCGACCGACTTCGCCGACCGCCTGTACTACAAGATCGTGCCTGCGCTCAAGGCGGGGATGATCGTGCTGGCCGACCGTTACGCCTACACCGCCTTCGGGCGGGACGTGGCGCGGGGGGTCAGCCCGCGCTGGGTGCGGGCCCTGTACTCGTTCGCCGTGCGCCCGGACGTGGCGCTTTACTTCCGCGTCCCGGTTGACGTGTCGCTGGAGCGGATCCGCCGCGGCCGGGCCAAGATCAAGTATCACGAGGCGGGGATGGACCTGCGACTCTCCGACGACGTCTACGAGTCCTTCCGGCTCTTCCAGGGCCGGATCATCCAGGAATACGACGGGATGGTCGACGAGTTCGGCCTGCAGGTGATCGACGCCAGCCGCGAGATCGACGACCAGCAGCAGCAGGTCCGCGACCTGCTGGGCGCCGCGCTGCGAGATACAAGCTATGCGTGAGCCTCTGCCCGACGGCGGCGACAGTGACGGCCGGCTGCCGGGTGGCGACCCGCTGCGCTCGACCACCCCGCGCTCGGCGCCGCCGCTCTGGCTGGGAGAAGGCCTGCCCTACGTCAACACGGGCGATCTCAGCGGGAAGCTGATCACGATCGAGGGCACGGACAGCTCGGGCCGCAGCACGCAGATGAAGGGTTTGCGCGAGTGGCTCGAGGTGCAGGGCTACGGCGTCGTGGAGACGGGCTGGACGCGCTCGGAGCTGATGAGCGAGGCGATCAACGTCGCCAAGGCCGGCCACCAGCTGAACCGGGTGACCTTCACCCTGATGTACGCGATCGACTTCGCGGACCGGCTGGAGAATCAGATCATCCCAGCGCTGGAGTCTGGCTTCGTCGTGCTCGCCGACCGTTACCTCTACACCGCCCTCGCTCGCGCGCGGGTGCGGGGCATCGACGAAGAGTGGGTGCGTGCGCTCTACGGCTTCGCGATCCAGCCGGACCTGGTGCTGTACCTGAAGGTGGACGCCGAGACCCTCATCCGGCGGGTTCTGCAGGGGGACGGGATCGAATACTGGGAAGCGGGCATGGACCTGAACCTGGGCGAGGACCCATACGACAGCTTCATGGCCTACCAGAGCCGCCTGCTCGACGTCTTCGACGAGCTGAGCGGCGAGTTCGGCTTCCGGATCGTGGACGGGAATCGCTCTATCTACGAGATCCAGCAGGACCTGCGACGCGAGATCCGCGAGTTCCTCGATCTCGAGGACACGCAGGGAGGCGTGCTCGAGATCGAGGAGTTCACGCGCGGCCCGGCCACGGGTTGGAGTCGCTGAACGGCCCCAGCCGAGGACCGCACAAGTGCGAACGCGCTTCCGGCGTGCGTACTCGCGTCCCGTGCCGCCGGCCGGGCGTCAGAAGACGAGTTGCGTCTGCAGCCTGAGAGCCGATTCCGACGCCACATCGTCGTTCTGGAACGTCACGACGTCGTAGTTGACCTGGAGCTTGGCGCTGGAGCCGAAGTAAAGGTTTATCCCGGGGGTGAGCAGCACGAGGGCGTCATCGTCGGCAGAGTCGTCGGGATCGAAGCGGTCGGCGCGCAACGCAGGGCCGACGCCCGACAGCAGTCGATCCTCGAAGGCGACGAGCCACTCCGCCCAGGCCGTGATCCCCAGGAATGTTCCGAACTCGATGTCCCGGCCGTCGGTGCCGAGCGCCGCGGGGTTGTCACCCGTGAACGCCGCAAGTGCAGCGTGTGGCCCGGGGAGGTTGTACGCGCCGTATTCGGCGAATGCCTCGAAAGCCGCGCCGTAGCGGGGGTCCGTCACGCGGATGGAGTCGCTCCCCACGACCCGGAGCGTGTCCCGAGGGCTCCCGAAAAAGCCGTTCGTGGCAACGGCGGCGCCGATCATCAGCGGCTTCGTGCTCTTCTCGGGCAGCTCGAAGATGCTGTACTCCACGCGGGCGGCGAGCTCCTTCCCGTCGTTGTCCTCGTTGTTCTCGCCGCTCCCGAGCCATCCTCCCGCCAGCAGCGTGAGTCGGTCCCCCGTAGCCTTCCACGTCGCCATCACGCCCCGGCTGCGCCCGGCGTAGCGTGCGCCCAGCAGGAAGTCGGATGTCGCGCTCGACCGCAATCCGCGGACTCGGTTCCCTCGCTCGATCACCAGGAGACGTTTGGACGACGCGAGCTCGATCTGGTTGAACGGCAGCTTGAACTGGCCGGCGCGAAATGCCCAGTGTGGCGACAACCGATAGTCGACGTACGCGTCACGCACACGGGCGCGCTGACTGTCGAACTCGCCGATCAGCCGGCCCGAGAACCCGTCCCCCGCGTCACCCTCGAGGGTTACACGCATGCGCCGGAGCTCGGCCTCCCATTCCGGAACGCTGTCGATCGTCGAGGAGTGAACCTGAAACTGGAGCTGCCCCTCGATCTTGATGGACCTCCCCGCGGCAGGCACCACGGTCGGGGTGGGAGGTGCTGCTTCCTGGGCGAAAGCGATGCGGGGCGGGATCAGCAGCAAAGCCACGAGCAGCACTCTCCGGATCACGCTGTCATGCTCCATGCCGCCCCCCGCGATGGTGGTCACTCGGGCCACACGTGTTCTCGCTGTGGATGAATGCCAAACGCCCGTGCCTTTGTCGCAAATCTGTCGCATTCTCGTAACGATGCACGGTTAGGGTACTGCGAAGGTAAACCAAAGGAGACCCGATGGCGCGACGGCGGCTGATGGATCTGGTTACGGTCTTGTGTCTTGGCTCGTGGGTGGCGTGCGGGGGAGGCGGCGCCCCGGAGGACCGAGATCCCGCTGACACCGCGGGAGACGAGCGTGCCGCCGGCGATGGGCCACGTCTCTCGGGAGCGGTTCGGGGCGACGGCTCCAGCACGGTCTTCCCGATCATGGAAGCGGTATCGGAGGAGTTCCAGAAGGAGAACCCGGGCGTGCGCGTGACGGTGGGCATCTCGGGCACGGGAGGAGGGTTCAAGAAGTTCTGCGCCGGCGAGACGGACCTCTCCAACGCGTCGCGCCCGATCAAGGAGACCGAGCTGGAGGCCTGCCGCGCGGCGGGCGTGGATTTCGTCGAGCTGCCGATCGCCTTCGACGGGCTGTCGGTGCTCGCGAACCCGGCGAACGACTTCGCGCAATGCATGACGCTTCCGGAGCTGAAGAAGCTCTGGCAGCCGGAAGCGCAGGGGAAGGTGATGCGCTGGAACCAGGTGCGCGCCGCCTGGCCGGCGCAGGAGATCCACCTGTACGGGGCGGGCACGGACAGCGGCACGTACGACTATTTCACCGAGGCCGTCGTCGGGGAGGAGGGCGCCAGCCGCGGGGACTTCACCTCGAGCGAGGACGACAACGTGATCGTCCAGGGAATCTCCGGCGATCCGCGGGGACTCGGGTTCTTCGGGTACGCTTACTACGAGCAGAACAAGGATCGCCTCAAGCTCCTGGAGGTGGATGGCGGTGATGGCTGCGTGGCGCCCTCTCCGGAGACGATCGCCAACGGCACGTACAAGCCGCTTTCAAGGCCCCTCTTCATCTACGTGAGGACCACGGCGCTGGACCGCCCGGAGGTGAAGGCCTTCATCGACTACGCCATCACCAACGCCACCTCGCTGGTTGCCGAGACGGGCTACATCCCGCTCACCGACGAGTTGTACCGCCTGGCGCGGACGCGGGCTGGGAAGCGCACCCCCGGTTCGATCTACGAGGGCGGTGGCTCCCAGGCCGGCACGCGGCTCCAGGACCTGCTGGAGGCGGAGGAGGCCGGAGCGGGCGGCGACGATACGGGCCCCGATGGAACGGTCCGTGGCGACTCGGCGGCTGCCTGAAGTCGACGCGGGTCTGTGACTCACGCGAGGGGGTGACGTGGTCGGGACAGAGCGGCTCGGTGACGGGAGGTTGAAGGAGGCGGCCCCGGCGGGGCCGCCTCCGGGGCCCAGGCCGGAAGCGGGCGAACGCGTCCCCGAGGCCGTGGAATCGCGCGACGCCGGCTCGGGCCCTTCCCCGGTGTCGGTCACGCCGGCCGCGGTCGTCGGTGGGGCGATGGTGGCCAGCCGGGGCTCGGGACCCGCCACGCGCGGGACCCTCACGGCTGCGACCGGCGCGCGCCGGCTGCACCGCGGCAGGGAGCACGCGATCCACGCGGCGCTCTTCCTCTGCGGCGCCGTGTCGATCCTCACGACGGCGGGCATCGTCGCGGTGCTGATCGTGGAGACGGTGGCGTTCTTCCGCGAGGTGCCGCTCCTCGACTTCCTCACGGACACGCAGTGGACGCCTCTGTTCGCCGAGAAGCACTTCGGGATCCTGCCCCTGCTGAACGCGACGCTGCTCATCTCCGCCGGGGCCATGGTCGTCGCGCTCCCGCTGGGGCTCGGCAGCGCGGTCTACCTGAACGAGTACGCACGGCCACGGGTTCGCGCCGTGCTGAAGCCCCTGCTCGAGGTGCTGGCGGGGATCCCGACCGTCGTCTACGGCTATTTCGCGCTGCTCTTCGTGACGCCCATCCTGCGCAGCTTCGTCCCCGAGACGCAGATCTTCAACGCGCTCTCGGCGGCGATCGTGATGGGCATCATGATCCTGCCGATGGTCTCCTCGCTCAGCGAGGACGCCATGAACGCGGTGCCCACGTCCCTGCGTGAGGCCGCCCAGGCGCTCGGCGCCACGCGCGTCGAGACGTCGCTGCGGGTGATCATCCCGGCTGCGCTCTCCGGCATCGCAGCCTCGTTCATCCTGGCCATCTCGCGCGCCATCGGCGAAACGATGATCGTCACGGTCGCCGCGGGGCAGATGCCGCGCCTCTCGTGGAACCCGCTCGAGGGGATGGAGACGATGACCGCCTACATCGTGCAGGTGAGCCTGGGCGACACACCGACCGGGACCCTCGCGTACAAGACGATCTTCGCGGTCGGGATGACCCTCTTCGTGATCACGCTCGGATTGAACTTCCTGAGCCAGTGGTTCGTGCGCCGCTTCCGCGAGGTCTACGAATGAGGGTGCCCGAGTGACGGTCGGCCATGACGGTGGACGAATGACGGCGCAGCTCCCCACGGCGGGCTTCCGCGACCCGGAGTTCGCGAGGCGGCTGGGGCGCCGGCATCGCGCGGGCACGTGGTACAAGTGGATCTGCTTCGCCGCGGCCGCTGTGGGTGTGCTGACGCTGGCCGTGCTCCTGACGGATGTCCTGATCGACGGCGCGCGCCGCCTGTCTCCGGAGTTCCTCTCGAGCTTCCCGTCGCGCCGGCCCGAGTCGGCTGGGATCAAGGCCGCGCTCTGGGGCTCGATCTGGATGATCTCGCTCACCGCGCTCATGGCCTTTCCTCTGGGCGTGGGGGCTGCGATCTACCTCGAGGAGTACGCCGCACGAAACTGGCTGAACCGGCTGATCGAGGTGAACATCGCCAACCTGGCGGGCGTGCCATCGATCGTGTACGGCTTGCTGGGTCTGGAGCTGTTCGTTCGCGCGCTGGGCTTCGGCAGGAGCCTGCTTGCGGGTTCGGCGACCATGGCGCTGCTGATCCTGCCGGTGATCATCATCGCGTCGCGGGAGGCGATCCGCGCCGTCCCGGGGTCCATCCGCGAGGCCTCGTACGCGCTGGGGGCGAGCCGCTGGCAAACGACGCGCCACCACGTGCTGCCATCGGCGTTCGCCGGGATCCTGACGGGAACGATTCTGGCGCTCTCGCGGGCGATCGGGGAGACCGCACCCCTGATCATGATCGGCGCCCTCACGTTCATCGCCTTCGTGCCCGAGGGGGTGCTCGACCCGTTCACGGCGCTGCCGATCCAGATCTTCAACTGGGTGAGCCGGCCCCAGCCGGGGTTCCACGTGAACGCCGCGGCCGGCATCCTGGTCCTGCTCGCGGTGCTCCTGCTGATGAACTCCGTGGCGATCGTGCTGCGCAACCGGTTCCAGAGGAAGTGGTGAGCGCCGCGCCGGGGCCTGCGACGCCGGTCCCCGTGGTAGCGCCGGCCCCTCCAGCCGGGCGCTTCAAAGCGGCGGGGAACGCGCTCGAGATCCGCGACGTGAGCGTCTACTACGGCGACGTGCATGCCGTCAAGAACGTCTCGCTCGACATTCCGACTCGGGCCATCGTGGCGATGATCGGCCCCTCGGGGTGCGGGAAGTCCACGCTGCTGCGCTCGCTGAACCGGATGAACGATCTCGTGGTGAGCGCCCGCGTGGAGGGTCAGGTGCTCTTCCGCGGTGAGAACCTGATCGGCAGGGGCGTCGATCCGGTGGAGGTCCGGCGGCGGATCGGGATGGTGTTCCAGAAGCCGAATCCCTTCCCGAAGTCGATCTACGACAACGTGGCGTTCGGTCCGCGGATCAACGGCATGCCGGGCGACATGGACGAGATCGTGGAGACCTCGCTCCGCCAGGCAGCGCTGTGGGAAGAGGTGAAGCATCGGCTGCGCGAGAGCGCGCTGGGGCTCTCCGGCGGGCAGCAGCAGCGGCTGTGCATCGCCCGCGCGCTGGCGGTCAAGCCCGAGATCCTGCTCCTCGACGAGCCGGCCTCGGCGCTCGACCCGATTGCCACCGCCAAGATCGAGGAGCTCCTGAAGGAGCTGCAGCGCGAGTACACGATCGTCATCGTCACGCACAACATGCAGCAGGCCGCGCGCGTCTCGGACCTGACGGCGTTCATGTACCTGGGGCGCCTCATGGAGTACAACGTGACCGACGACATCTTCACGAATCCCCGGGTCAGGGAAACCGAGGACTACATCACGGGGAGGTTCGGCTGATGGCCATGGAGCGGCACTTCGAGCACCAGCTCGCCGATCTGCAGAACAGGATCCTCACGATGGCCGGTCTCGCCGAGGAGCAGCTGCGCAGCTCCATAAAGTCCTTCCTCGATCGAGACGCGGACCTCGCCCACGAGGTGCTGGAGTCCGACCGGCGGATCGACGCCATGGAGAACGAGATCGACGAGGAGGGGATCCACCTGCTGGCGACCCAGCAACCGATGGCGCGCGACCTGCGGCTCATCACCATGATCCTCAAGATGAGCAGCGATCTCGAGCGCATCGGAGACCATGCGGTGAACGTCGCCGAGTCCGTCCTGCGCCTGCGCAGCACTCCCGCCGTGGAGCCGCCGCCCGAGATCAACGGCATGGCGGAGATCGCGATCGAGATGGTCAAGGACGCCGTGGATGCCTTCGTGGAGCGCGACCCCAAGGCCGCGGTCGCGATCCTGCGGCGCGACGACGTCGTGGACCGCTACGACGACAGCGTCTTCCGGGTCCTGCTCACCATCATGATGGAGAATCCGCGACGGATCTCGTGGGGCATGGAGATCCTGCTCGTGAGCCGCAACCTCGAGCGCATCGCCGACATGGCGACGAACATCGCCGAGGACGTGATCTACATCGTCGAGGCGCGCAACGTGAAGCACCACGCGGGCGAGGTCGTTCTCGAGGCCGGGGGGACGGCATGAGCGAGCAGGCGGCCGAGCGGGAGCGGCGGATAGCGGGCGCCAGGCCCTCCGAGGGGGACGGGGCGCGCAAGAAGGTGCTGATCGTGGAGGACGAGGAGGACATCCGGGACCTCCTGTACTACAACCTCACGCGCGAGGGTTTCCGCGCCTCCATCGCCGAGGACGGCATCGAGGCGCTCGAGAAGATCCGCCAGGACCCGCCGGACGTCGTCCTGCTCGACCTCATGCTGCCTGGGCTGGACGGGCTGGAGCTCACGCGGCGCCTGCGGCGCGACGCGCGCACGGCGCACCTCCCGGTGCTCATGCTCACCGCCAAGAAGGAGGAGGTGGACCGGATCGTGGGGCTGGAGCTCGGCGCCGACGACTACGTCACCAAGCCGTTCAACCTGCGCGAGCTCGTGCTCCGCCTCCGCGCCGTGTTGCGGCGCTACGAGGAGCACGCCGCCACGCGCGCCGGGGACGTGCTGACGGCCGACGACTTCCTGCGCGTGGACATCCCGCGGCGCGAGGTGAGGGTGGACGGCGAGCGCGTGACGCTCACCGTGATCGAGTTCGACCTGCTCGTGCACCTGCTGCGCGAGCGCGGGCGCGTGCAGACCCGCGAGCGCCTGCTGCGCGAAGTGTGGGGCTACGACTACGCTGGCTACGACCGCACCATCGACACGCACGTGGCGCGGCTGCGCAAGAAGCTCCGCGCGCGCGGCGACCGCATCGAGACGGCCTGGGGCGTGGGCTACCGCTTCCGCGAGTAGGCGTGCCCGCCCTGGAGCGCAGCGGCGATCCGGTCGAGCCTCGCTCGCGTGGGGCCCGGCGGCGCTCCCTCTTCCGTCGGTTCTATCTCGCCTTCCTGCTCGCCAGCGTCGTCGCCCTGGTTCCCCTGGGCGTCTATCTCACCTCTCGGC
>JACCXV010000101.1 GCA_013696835.1 Gemmatimonadota bacterium
TGGAGCTGGCCGATGCGCGTCTCCGGGTCCCCCGCGTTGAACCCCGCCTCCCACATCATCTCCTCCGCATAGTGGGCCCAGCCCTCCGCGAAGGCGTAGCCCACGAAGACCCCGCCCAGGCGGGACCGCGAGCGATTCGAGTGCAGGAACTGCAGGAAGTGGCCGGGCCAGACCTCGTGCAGCGAGACGAAGAGCAGGTCGGCCCAGCCGGGCAGGTATGCCTCGCGCTCGGCGGGTGACCAGGCGGGATCCGGCGGCGCGATGTAGTAGACCGCTGGGAGCCCTCGCTCGTACGGGCCGGGGATGTCGATGTAGGCGGCGTTCCAGCGCATGTAGGGTGGCGACTCCGCCACGAGGGCGCGCTCGTCGCCGGGAATCGTGACGAGCTCCTGCTCGCGTACGAAGCGCTCGAGCAGGTCCAGCTGCCGGCGTGCCTCCACGACCGGACCGTCCAGCGGCTTGCGCGCCTGCACTCGCGCAACGCACGCCTCCATCGAGGATGCCGGGTCCAGCGCCGCGCAGGCCTGGGCCAGCGCGGCGAGGTTTCGCCGGAGCTCCTCGCGCCCCACGCGCTCGAGCTCTTCGAGCGGCACGTCCACGCGCTCGGTGTCACGCAGCATCCCGGCGAAGAGCTCGGGTCCCAACGCGAAGTGATCGGTGGCGCTACGCTCCCCGTTCGCGAACCAGGCGTCGAGCTCCCGCATCGCCGCGGCCGCCCCGGCGTTCGCCTCGCGAAACTCCGCTTGCAGCCGCGCATCGGGCACGGCGCCGAAAACGCCCGGCACGTCGTCTTCGTAATAGGCTGCCATTCCGCCGAACGCCGTCCGGGCGACCTCGATGAAGGTGTGCGGCAGCGGCTCGGCGAGGTTCGCGCGGATCTGGCGCGTGGCCTCGGGAACCGCCCGAGCGTAGGCGGTATAGGCCCGGAGGCGCTCCGCCAGCGGTGCGTACGGTCGCGTCACGTAGACGTTCGGATCGAGCGCGTTCGCGTACCAGGTGGGATTGGTGGAGGGCGAGCGGGCGGATTCGAGCCAGAAGAGGTCGTGATCGATCCGCGCCAGCAGGTAGTCGCGCTCGAAGCGCCCGGCCGTCCCGAGCCGCTCCCCGTCGAAGGCCCGCGCCCGCGTGGCCGTCCCCCGGAGCCGCGCCGCGTCGGACGCGAGCCCGACGGACGACCAGTCGGGCAGCCTGCCGTCGAGCTCGTGCCTGCCCGCCCAGGTGGCGAGGTCGGGATGTGCGGCGAAGGTGGCCGTCAGGAAGTCGTCGACGAATGCGTCCCAGCCGGTCCGGCTGCCGCCCGCGGCCGATGACGCTGGACGACCTCCGTCCCGCTCGGGCACTGCGGCCCCTGCGGGGCGCCCCGGTTCCATTGGCTAGGCGGGCGGCCGGCGTGGGTTCGCCTTGCGGTCGTGCAACAAGATCGAGAGCACGAGCCCGAAGCCACCCGCTGCCGCCGCCAGGAAGCACAGGATGGCGAGCCCAGGATAGCCGAGGATGCGGAAGCTCGTCTCCACGCGCATGAGCATCGCGGCCCCCACGATGAGGGCCGCCAGCACGAGCCCCAGCGTGATGCGGTTCGCGACCTTCTGGAAGCCCTCGATCAGCAGCCCCTCGTCGATCGCGTCCACCCGGACCTGCAGCTGGTTGGTGGCCACCATGTCGAGGATGCGGTTCACGCGGCCGGGCAGCGTCTGCACGAACTCGTTCATCTCGAGCAGCGTTGCGAACACGTTCCCCGGCGAGGCGGCCTTGCCCATGCGCCGGCGCATGATCTCGGCGGCGTTGCGCCGGACAGACGCGTTGGGATCGAAGTGCGGGTCGAGGGCGCGCCCGACCTGGTCCAGGTTCAGCAGGGCCTTGCCGAGCATCGTCAGCTCGCGCGGAACGCGCACGCCGTTGTCGCCCGCTGTGCGCGTCACCTGGAGCACCGTCTTGCCGACCTCCAGCTCCTGCACGGTTGCCCCCTGCTGCCGGCCCACGATGTCGGCAACCTGAGCGCGGAACGCGCGCTCGTCGAACCCCTCCCGCGCATCCCCGATGCGCAGGGCGAGGTCGGCGGCCTCGTCGCTTCGCCCTTCGCTGATCGCCATCAGCAGCTTGAGCAGACTCTCCTGCATGCCCGGCGTGATCCGCGCGACCATTCCGAGGTCGAGCAGCGCGAGGCGCCCGTCGTCGGTCAGGAAGACGTTTCCGGGGTGCGGGTCCGCGTGGAAGAAGCCGTCCACGAGGATCTGCTGCAGGTACGCGCGGAAGAGCTCCTCGCCCAGCGCCTCACCCTCCATCTCCATGCGCGCGAGCGGGCCCAGCGAGGTGATCTTCCGGCCCCGCACGAAGTCCATAGTTAGCACCCGGGTCGAGGTGTAGTCCTCGACCGGCAGCGGAATGACGATGCGCGGGAAGTCCTTCAGGTTCTGCGCCAGGACGTCCAGGTTGCGCGCCTCCTGGCGGTAGTCGAGCTCCGCGAGCAGCGTCTTCCTGAACTCGTCGAGCATGCGGTCGAGCTCGAGCTTGCGTCCGAGCTGCGTCCCGCGGTCCATGAAGCGCGCCACCTCGTGCAGGGCATCGAGGTCTTCCACCATGCGTTCGCGGATCTCAGGGCGCTGCACCTTCACCGCGACCTCCCTGCCGTCACGCAGCGCCGCGCGGTGCACCTGCCCGAGCGAAGCCGAGCCCAGCGGCACGGGGTCGAACCGGGAGAATCCCTTCGAGATCCGCACGCCGAGCTCGGTCGAGACGATGCGCTCCACATCCTCGAACGGGAACGGCTCCACCTTGTCCTGCAGGCGCGCCAGCGCCTCCATGTAGGGCAGCGGGAGGAGGTCCGCGCGCGTCGAGAGCAGCTGTCCCAGCTTCACGAACGTGGGCCCCAGCTTCTCGAGGTCGCCCGCGAGCTCTTCCGCGCGCGACGACCCGCTGCCGTCCCCGCTCGGCACGCCGGGGCCCGCCCCCTCCAGCGCCTCTTCGAGCCCCGCGCTCCGCACCAGGTCGGAGCGGCCGTACTTCAGGAAGATCCGGGCCAGGTCCCGATAGCGCTTCAGGTGCTCCGGGTTGAGGGAGATTCCCATCGTGATCCCGCGTGGTAGGGTCCGTCCTGCGGCGCCTAGTCTACGAATCCGGGCGCTCTCGCGCCTCACTGAACCCCGATTTGACTGCAGATGGCATGCGGCTCCCTACGCCTTTGCAGGTTCCGTGACGCACGGTCGACGGGGGACCCTCGGGGGGTGGGCTGTCGAGGCCGTGAGGGGAAAACCTATGTTGAGAGACACCGCTCTCCCGCCGGCAGGGCGTGAGGCCCACGCCGGGGCGAGCTCAGCCGCTGCCGTCCATCACTCGGGCCTGACTGCATTGTCCGTCGCCAGCCGCTCCGACCAGCCCGCGAGCACCTTCCTATTCACCGACATCGAGGACAGCACGCGTCCGTGGGTGCAGGATCCGGAACGGTGAGCCGGCCAGCCTCGCACACCGTGACGTTCCTCTTCACGGACATCGAGGGCAGCACGGCTCTCTGGGAAGCCCACCCCGAGCGGATGTCCGACGTGATCGCACGCCACGATGCCCTGCTCGCTCGCACCGTGGTCGAGGCGGGGGGACACGTCTTCAAGACGGTGGGGGACGCCGTCTTCGCGGCCTTCGGCAGAACCGTGGATGCCGTCGCGGCGGCACTCGCCGCCCAGCGGGAGATCGCGGCAATCCCCTGGGCGGTCGGGCCGCTGCGGGTGCGCATGGCGATCCACGCCGGAACCGCGGAGCTCCGCGAGGGCGATTACTTCGGCTCGACGCTGAACCGCGTTTCGCGAATCCTGGGCGCTGGGCACGGCGGTCAGGTTCTGCTCTCGCTCACCGCCCGCGAGCTCGCCCGTGGCGGCCTTCCCCCCGGGAGCGAGATGCGGGACCTGAGCGAACGAGCTCGAGGGGCGGCAGCGGCAGCGCCGGTTCGCCTCCTCACCCATCACGGGCCCCGGGGGTGCGGGCAAGACGCGGCTTGCGCTGCAGGTCGCCGCCGAGCCTGCGGGACCTCGTTCAGCCCGAACGCCTGTTTCAGCTCGTGGCACCCGGTCTCGCGGCGGAGTTCCCGCCGTTGCGCACGCTCGAGTTTCGGCCCAACAACCTGCCCGTGCAGCCGCAGCAGCTCGAGGATCCGCGCGACCTCGCGGTCGCGGCCGACTAGCGCGGTGCGTGCCCGGGCCGTGAAGCCGGCCTTCGAGCTCACGGCCGCGAACGTGGAGCAGGTGACGGGCATCTGCCGCCTGGTGGACGGGTTGCCGCTGGCGATCGAGCTCGCGGCCGCGCGGATCCGGGTGCTTTCGCCGCAGGCGCTGCTGGGCAGGCTCGGCGCGCGTCTGGATCTTCTCAGCGGTGGAGCCCGAGACCTGCCGGAGCGTCACCAGACGCTGCGCGACACGATCGCCTGGAGCTTCGACCTTCTGGCACCCCGTGAGCGCACCGCGTTTCGGCGGCTCGCGGTCTTCGCCGGCGGCTGCAGCCTCGAGAGCGCCGAGGCCGTCTGCCAGGATGCGGCGCTCCTGCCGGAGGGGGAGGTCCTGGACGCCCTTGAAGCTCTCGTGGACGAGAGTCTCCTGCGTCACGAGGAGACGGTCTCCGGCGAAGGCCGCTTCTCGATGCTGCACACGATTCGCGAGTATGCCCTGGGCGCGCTCGCCGAGAGCGGGGAGGAGGCTGTGACATTCTCACGCTTCGAGGCGCACTTCGTGGAGCTCGCGGAAGAGGGAGGCGCGGCCTTCCGCGGGGAGGGTCAGTCCCGCTGGTTGATGCTGCTCAACGCGGAGCACGACAACCTGCGCTCGGTGCTCGCGCGTGCCGACGCGCGGAGTGACCACGGGACTCTCGCTCGAGTGGGAGGCGCGATCTGGTACTACTGGTGGGTGCAAGGGCACCTGCGGGAGGGGCGTGAGTGGCTCGAGCGCGCGCTCGCTGGTGCGCTGACGCCCGCGCTCCGGCTGAAGGCACTGAACGGCGCCGGTGGGCTCGCCTGGCAACAGAGCGACTACGAGGTCGCGAAGGCGCGCTACGACGAGACACAGCGCCTTGCTCGCGAGCTGGGGGACGAGGGGGCGCTCGCGTCCGCTCTCTCCAATCTGGGGATCACCCACCTCCGTGCGGGGGAGGCGTCGCTGGCGCGTTCGCTGTTCGAGGAGAGCCGCGCGCTCAGCCAGAAGTGCGGCAACGACCGGGACATGGCCTACGCGCTCGGGAACCTGGGCGAACTCGACCTCTTCGAGGAGCGCTACGAGGAGGCACGGGAGCGGCTCGAGGAGAGCCTCGAGCTGCATCGCCGTACGGGAGACCGTCACAGCGAGGCGATCACGCTCAACAACCTCGGTGAAGCGTGGCGTCACCTGGGGCGCCTCGATGGCGCGGCGGAGCTCTACGCGCGGAGCCTCGCCCTGTTCCGCGAGCTCGAGGCGAAGCACGGCGTCGCCTTCGCGCTGGGGAACCTGGGAGACCTCGAGCGGTCCGCCGGACACGGAGTTCGGGCACGGGAGCTGTACCGGGAAGCGATCACGCTCTTCGCCGAGCTCGGGAACCGGCGCGAGATCGGGCGCATCCTCGCCGGCCTGGCGGTGATCGAGAGCATCGAAGGGCGGCACGATCTCACCGCCCGCCTGCTCGGCGCGGCCGAGGCTCTGAGCGTGAAGCTCATGCTTTCCGACTCGTCGGAGGATCGCGAGGCCTACGCACGCGCCCGAGCGCAATCGATCGAGTCCATTGGCGAGGAGCGATTCCGTCGGCTGCACGCGGACGGCGGCGCGGTGGACCTGGAGCGCGCGGCGGCGCTGGCGCTGGGAGACGAGCACGCTGCCGCCGACTGACCGAACGTCCCCGTGCGGGAATCGTGCCGCGGCCGCACGCCAGCTCTGACGGTCGAATGGAGGAATGAACTAGAAAGCCCGCCGCGCGAGGCGACGGGCTTTCTTGATGGATGGTAGCGGGGGCGGGATTTGAACCCGCGACCTCCAGGTTATGAGCCTGGCGAGCTACCAGACTGCTCCACCCCGCGACGTCTGGAGCACATTATAGCCGGACGCTCGGCCGGCCGCAACATCTCGCCGCCCCAAAAGGCGGAAAGCTTGGACTCGGTCCGCCACCTTCCAGGCCTTGCACGGGGCGTAGTCAACCGCTGTTCGGAGGCGCTCCTGTACGTCTATTCGACCGGATACGACCCGGATTTCGGGGCGCACGTCTTCCCGGTGGAGAAGTACCGGCTGATCTCCGAGGCGTTGCGCGCGGGAGGGGAACGGGACGAGGCCTTCGTCGAGCCCTCACCACCCTCGATGGCCGACCTGAAGCTGGTCCATACGCCGCGCTACCTGGAGGACCTCCAGGCATGCCGCACGACCGAGCTCACTGCCTGGTCCGAGATTCCCCTGACGCCCGCGATCGTCGACTTCTTCGTCCTCTCGGCGGGCGGGACGGTGCGGGCGGCCCGCGAGGCGCTCGAGCGAGGCTGGGCGATGAACCTCTCGGGCGGCTTCCACCACGCCTTTGCCGAGCGGGCGGAGGGCTTCTGCTACGTGAACGACCTGGCCGTCGCCGCCCGCGTCCTGCAGCGGGAGGGCGGGGCCGCAAAGGTCGCGATCCTCGATTGCGACCTGCACCAGGGGAACGGCACCGCGCACATCTTCGAAGGTGACCCGTCGGTGTTCACCTTCTCCATCCACCAGTACGACCTCTACCCCTACCCGAAGCAGAGGAGCGACCTCGACATTCACTTGCCAGCGGGAACGGGCGACGAACCCTATCTCGCCCACCTGCGGCGGGTCGTACCTGCCATCCTCCGGGACTTCGCCCCCGAGCTCGTCCTCTACCAGGGCGGGACCGACCCGTACGGGGACGATCAGCTGGGGAGCCTTGAGCTTACGCGCACGGGCATGTTCGAACGCGACCGGCTGATCTTCGCGTCCTGCCGCGAGGCTGGAGTGCCCGTCGCCGGTACGCTGGGTGGGGGCTATGCGCGGCAGGTGCGGGACACGGTGGACCTGCACGTCGGCACCTGCCGTGCCGCGCGCGAGACCTTTGGCTGAGGCCGGCCTTCCGGAGCGTGGTGGAGCGGCGTCACGGCAGGTCCCGTCTGTGCGCCGCGCTGCCGCCTCCGCGGTTCAGCCCCGAGGGTGCGCTGAACTCGCGGAGGTGCAGACGACTGCAGGAACGGCGTGGTGCGCGGAAGTCACATGCGGGCGGAGGGCTGCGCTCGCGATCAGCGGTCGCCCGTGTACCAGGAGAAGCCCGTCTTCAGCTGGTAGTTGTTCGACGAGGGGAGGCCGTCGTCCGCGTTCTCGAAGCGCCGCTCGTACGAGCCCTCGAGGCGCACATCGAGACGGTCCGCGATCGGCAGCTTGACGCCGATCCCGGCTGCGGCCCCGAACTGCGCGAAGCTGTCGTCGGTCCCGGCGGCCGCGTCGTCTCCCAGGTTGATGTCCGTGAGCAGGTAGGAGGCACGCAGCAGGCCGTAGGCGACGGGATTGTCGGGGTCCCGCCGGAGGTGGATCAGGATGCCCAGGCCGAGGTCCAGGTTGGTGGCGCTCAAGTCGGCGTCATCGCTGCCGTCGGTGGGGTCCTCGATCTTCTCGTAATCGAGCCCGATCGAGGGCTCGATCGAGATCACCTCGGAGGCGTGATAGCCTACCCGGAAGCGCTGGATCGGTATGCCGATGCTCGTACGGTCGCCAAACTCGATGCTGGTGCCTGGATCGCCGGCGTCCTGGTCGAGGTCCTCGACGTTGCTGAACTCGACGCCACCGTCGAATCCCAGCTCGACGCCTCCAGCCCTGCCCTGGGCGGTCAGCGCGCTGGGGCTCGCCAGGAAGGCCAGCGCCAGCATGGTCAACATCAGACGGCTCATCGTAGCTCCTCGTGTGTTTGGGAAGTGAGGATCTGACAAGCTCTTGAAGTACGCCGTCTAGCGTGAGTTGTCAACCACGCAGCATTTCACGACACCCGGCTTTTCTCCCCTCCGATAGGCCCTGGCGGCTCGTCGGGATCGTCCCATTTGAGGTACTCGAAGGCCGTGCGGCAAGCGTTGCACCAGTGCAGGGCCAGGCCCAGGGTCGAGCCGAAGGCGGATTCGAGCCGCGTGTCGTCGCTCCCGCAGAACGGGCAGCGGGCGACGCGAGGGGGTTGGTAATCGCGGGGCGCTTCCACGGCTGGGAAGAAGGTGAAGTTCGACAGGGCCTGCAAGCTTGCAGTACAGCCCGCTCTCCTCAGCCG
>JACCXV010000105.1 GCA_013696835.1 Gemmatimonadota bacterium
TCACGAACGGGGACTACACCGTGCTGATCACGGCGGCGGGCGCCGGGATGGGCCGGTGGAAGGGAATCGCGCTCACGCGCTGGGCCCCCGATCCCACGGTCGAAACGCTCGGCACCTGGCTGTACGCGCAGGACCTGGACAGCGGTGCCCTGTGGTCCGTCGCGGCGCGCCCTCTCTCCACCCATGCGACAAGCGAGGACGTCGTCTTCTCCCCCCACGCGGCCGAGTTCGTGCGCCGCGAGCGTGGGCTGGCGTTTCGGATGGGCCTGACCGTGGCCCCCGACGAGGACGTCGAGATCCGGCGGCTGCGCGTCACGAACGAGACGGGGCGCCCCAGGCGGATCGCGCTCACGAGCTACGGGGAGGTCGTGCTCGGCCCGCTCGCCGCGGACCGCCGTCACCCCGCGTTCAACAAGCTCTTCGTCGAGAGCGAGTTCGCCGCCGAGCGCGGCGCACTGCTGTTCCGCCGCCGCCCCCGCGCCGCGCACGAGGACCACGTGCACCTGCTCCACGCGCTGGTGGCCCCGGCCGGTGGCGACCTGCAGCTGCAGTTCGAAACGGACCGGGGGCGCTTTCTCGGCCGGCACCGGGGGCCGGGCGCCCCCGCTGCGCTCGCCGCTCCCAGGGGACGCCTGACCGGCACGGCCGGCGCCACGCTCGATCCCATCTTCGCGCTGCGATGCACGCTGGAGCTCGCGCCGCACGACGAAGCGGAGCTGGCGCTGCTGACCACGGTCGGGGAGACGCGCGCGGAGGCGATCGGCAGGCTGGACGCGTTTCGGTCACGGGCACGGATCGAGTTCTCGTTCCTGCACGCGCGCAGCCACGCCGAGATCGAGCTCCACGAGCTGGGCATCGCGGCGGCGCAGACACGCCTGCTCCAGGAGCTGCTCTCGGCGGTTCTGCACCCGTTCCATGGGTTGCGCGCGGCGTCGCCGCTGCGGGCCGCCAACACGCTCTCGC
Organism: Gemmatimonadota bacterium; assembly: GCA_013696835.1. Lineage (GTDB taxonomy): Bacteria > Gemmatimonadota > Gemmatimonadetes > JACCXV01 > JACCXV01 > JACCXV01. Next base: position 964 of record JACCXV010000105.1, read on the forward strand.
GCCGCGGGCTGTGGGCCCACGGCATCTCCGGGGACGTCCCGATCCTGCTCGTCCGCATCGTGGGCTCGGAGGGGCTGCCGATGCTGCGCGAGCTGCTGCGGGCGCACGCATACTGGCGTCGGGGTCGCGCGGACGTGGACCTGGTGATCCTCGATGAGACGTCCTCAGGCTATCTGCAGCCTGTCCGCGAGAGCATCCAGGAGGCGATCTCGGAGGCGGGTGGCGAAGCGTGGCTGAAGCGGAAGGGAGGGATCTTCGCTCTCGCCACGGAGGGTCTCGCGCCGGCCGACCGTGCGCTGATCGAGTCCGCAGCCTCGGTCGTGCTGGAGGCGAACGGGAGTCCGCTAGGCGCCCAGCTCGAGCGCTTGCGGGGTGCCCCGCCGGAGCTGCCGGGCTTCGTCCCCATGCCCTCGGCGCCGCCTGTAGAGGAGACGACCCGGCAGCTGCAGGGCGCGCCTGACCTGCTCTTCGACAACGGCCTCGGCGGGTTCAGCGCCGACGGCCGCGAGTACGTCATGCACATCGAGCCGGGCCGCGCCACTCCCGCGCCGTGGGTGAACGTGATCGCGAATCCGGAGTTCGGCTGCCTGGTGTCGGAGTCGGGGGCCGGCTACACCTGGGCAGCGCACAGCGCCGAGAACCGCCTCACGCCCTGGCGCAACGACCCGGTGACCGACCTCCCCGGGGAGGCGCTCTACCTGCGTGACGAGGAGACGGCGGAGATCTGGTCCCCCACGCCTTCCCCCGCCGGCGGCACAGGGGGGGGAGCGACGGACGGTGGCGCTACGGGGGCCACGGGAGCCGGTGCCGCGGGCGGTGCGACCAGCGGTCCCGCGTACCTCGTGCGTCACGGTGCCGGATATACCGTATTCGAGCACGACCGTCACGGGCTCGAGCAGCGGCTGCGGCTTTTCGTCCCGCCCGACGCGCCGGTGAAGATCGCCCATCTGCGGCTCACGAACCACTGGTCTCGCGGACGGCGCATCACGGCCACGTATTACGCGGAATGGGTGCTCGGCGAGACGCGCGAGATCTCGGCGCCACACATCGTCCCCGGCTACGAGCACGCCAGCGGGGCGCTCCTGGCGACGAGTGCCTGGAGCGAGCACTTCGGCAACCGCGTGGCGTTCCTCGTGGCGAGCCAGAGCCCGCACGGCGTGACGGGGGACCGGCGGGAATTCCTCGGCCGCGCCGGGGACATGCGGCGGCCCGCCGCGCTGCGGCGGATCGGCCTGAGCGGCCGCATCGAGCCCGGCTCGGATCCGTGCGCGGCGATCCAGGTGCACGTGGATTTGGCACCGGGCGAGACGCGCGAGATCCACTTCGCGCTCGGCCAGGGGCGCGACCACGCGCAGGCGCTGGAGCTGATCGCACGCTTCCGCGACGCCGGGGCGGTGGAGGGCGCCTGGGCTGCGGTCGGCGCCTTCTGGGACGACGTGCTGGGTGCAGTCACCGTGCGAACGCCCGACCCCGCCATGGACCTCATGCTCAACCGCTGGCTGCTCTACCAGACGCTCTCCTGCCGCATCTGGGGACGCTCGGCGCTGTACCAGTCGAGCGGCGCATTCGGGTTCCGGGACCAGCTGCAGGACACGCTCGGTCTGCTGCACTCCCGGCCGGAGTGGGTTCGCGCACACATCCTGGAGTCCGCCCGGCATCAGTTCGAGGAAGGCGACGTCCTCCACTGGTGGCACCCGCCATCCGACGAGGGGGTGCGCACGCGCTGCAGCGACGACCTCGTGTGGCTTCCCTTCGTCACGGCGGCGTACGTGCGCGCTACGGGCGACGCCGCGATTCTCGACGCGGAGGCCCCGTACCTGCGGGGCGCTCCGCTGGCCCCGGAAGAGGAGGATCGCTACACGCGCTTCGACACCGCGCCCGAGGGCGGCACGCTCCACGGCCACTGCGTCCGGGCGCTGGAGTGGGCCTCGGCCACGGGCGCTCACGGGCTCCCGCTGATCGGCACCGGGGATTGGAACGACGGCCTCAGCCGGGTCGGGATCGAGGGCCGCGGCGAGAGCGTTTGGCTGGGATGGTTCCTGATCACGGCGCTCGAGGACTACGCCGGGCTTTGCGACGGTCGGGGTGGGAGCGAGTCGGAGCTGGCGGCGGGCTTTCGCGCACGAGCCGTGGAGCTGGGGCGGGCGCTGGAGGCGCACGCCTGGGACGGCGCCTGGTACCGGCGCGCCTACTTCGACGACGGCTCGCCGCTGGGATCGAGCACCACGCGCGAAGCCCAGATCGACAGCATCAGCCAGTCGTGGGCCGTCCTCTCCGGCGCGGCCGATCCACGCCGCGCGTCGCGTGCGATGCAGGCCGTGCTCGTGCTGCTCGTGCGCGAGAACCCGGACCTGGCGTGCCTGTTCTGGCCGCCTCTCGACAAGACGCTGCGGGATCCCGGCTACGTGAAGGGCTATCCACCCGGGGTGCGCGAAAATGGCGGGCAGTACACCCACGCGGCGGCGTGGACCGGCTGGGCGTTCGCGCGGCTCGGCGACGGCGACCGGGCATTCGAGATCTTCCGGCTGCTGCACCCCGTGCACCGCACGTCGACGGCGGCGGCGGCGGCGCTGTATCGCGTCGAGCCCTACGTCACGGCGGCCGACATCTACACGAGCCCACCGCACACGGGCCGCGGCGGCTGGACATGGTACACGGGATCGGCCGGCTGGACGTGGCGGCTCGGGGTGGAAGCGATCCTGGGGCTCAGGCGCGAAGGGCATCCCCGGTCGGGCGAAACGCCGCTGGCCGGGAGCGCCGCAACGCCGCTGGCCGGGAGCGCCGCCGCGCCGCCAACAGGGAGCGGCACCGGCCCGGGGGCGGGGAACGGTGCGGCCCTGCGCATCGATCCCTGCATCCCGCGGAGCTGGCCCCGCTACGACGCGACGTATCGCTTCGGCGGCTCCACCTACCGCATCCGCGTGGAGAACCCGCACGGAGTGAGCCGCGGGGTCGCATCGGCGACCCTGGACGGGAAGGCGGTCGAGACCCGGATCGGGGATTCCACGACCGGAAACCGCGACGATCCCGAAGGCCGCCCCGATCCCCGAGAGAGCGGAGTCGTGGTCGCGCTCCTTGACGACGGCCAGGAGCACAACGTGCTGGTAACAATGGGGGGAGGAGACTGAAAAGCGGCGCGCCTCTCGGT
>JACCXV010000107.1 GCA_013696835.1 Gemmatimonadota bacterium
GCGCGTGGTCTTCACGAACGGCTGCTTCGACCTGCTCCACGCCGGCCACGTGCGCTACCTGCAGGCGTCGCGGAGCCTCGGCGACTTCCTGATCGTCGGCCTCAACTCCGACGCCTCGGTGCGGCGCCTGAAGGGACCGTCGCGGCCCGTGCTGCGGCTGGCGGAGCGCTCGCAGATCCTCGCCGCCCTGGCCTGCGTCGACGTCATCGTGGCGTTCGAGGAAGCCACGCCGGTCGAGCTCATCCGGCGCATCCGCCCCGATGTCCTCACCAAGGGAGCCGACTACGCCCCCGGCGAGGTGGTGGGGGCCGATCTCGTCGCTTCCTGGGGAGGCCGCGTTGAGCTCGTGCCTTTGGAGGATGGGCAGAGCACCACGCGCATGATCGACCGCATCCGCACCGCGCCCGCGGGCTGACGGGCGCCTACCTTCACCCGCAACTTCCGGAGAGCACATGAACCTGGGCGTGATCGGCACCGGCTACGTCGGGCTGGTGGCGGGGACCTGCTTCGCCGAGATGGGGAACCGCGTCATCTGCTGCGACGTGGACGAGGACAAGATCGCCCGGCTCAAGCGCGGCGAAGTCCCGATCTACGAGCCTGGCCTCGAGGACCTGATCGACCGCAACGCGGCCGAGGGCCGCATCGTCTTCACGACTGAGATGGCGCGGACGGTCCGCGAGTCCGAGGTGCTGTTCATCGCGGTGGGGACGCCGCCCGGCGAGGACGGCTCGGCCGACCTGCAGTACGTGATGGCGGTGGCCCGCAGCGTCGGCCGGCTCGCGAATGGCCCCAAGATCGTCGTCAACAAGAGCACGGTCCCGGTGGGCACCGGGGCACGCGTCGCGGCGATCCTGGCGGAGGAGACGGACCATCCGTGCTCCGTGGTCTCGAACCCCGAATTCCTCAAGGAAGGCGCGGCCATCGAGGACTTCATGAAACCGGACCGCGTGGTTCTGGGATCGGACGATCCCGAGGCGCTGCGCGTGATGGAGGAGCTCTATGCCCCGTTTCTGCGCACGGGCAAGCCCATCCTTACGATGGACATCCGCTCCGCGGAGATGACCAAGTACGCCGCCAACGCCATGCTGGCCGCGCGCATCACGCTCATGAACGAGATCGCGAACCTCTGCGACCTCGCCGGGGCGGACGTCGACAAGGTGCGTCAGGGGGTCGGGACCGACAGCCGGCTGGGTCCCTCGTTTCTCTTCCCCGGCCTGGGCTACGGCGGCTCGTGCTTTCCGAAGGACGTGCGCGCCCTGGAGCAGCTCGGCCACCGCCTGGGTTACGAGCCGCGCATGCTGCAGGCGGTTCACGAGGTCAACGACGCCCAGAAGCGGCGCATGAGTGAGAAGATTCGCGCTCACTTCGGGGAGCGGCTGGACGGCCTGCGCTTCGCCGTCTGGGGACTGGCGTTCAAGCCTCAGACCGACGACATGCGCGAGGCGCCTTCGCTGGTCGTGATCGAGGAGCTGCTCGCCGCGGGGGCACAGGTGGTCGCGTTCGATCCGGAGGCGATCGAGGTCGCACGCGCGCTCCTCGGAGAGGCCGTCGAATACGCTTCCGGCCCGTACGACGCCGTCGAGGGGGCAGACGCGCTGGTCGTCGTGACGGAGTGGCACGAGTTCCGCTACCCGGATTTCGCGCGCATCCGCGCCGCCCTGCGCCAGCCGGTGGTGTTCGACGGGCGGAACGTCTTCCCTCCCGCGAAGATGGCGGAGCTGGGCTTCACCTACGTCTCGATGGGCCGGCCGCCGGTGCGGGTCGCCGAGCCGGTGAAGGAGCCGCGTGCCTAGGATCCTGATCACGGGAGCCGCGGGATTCCTCGGCTCCCACCTCACGGACCGCTTCCTGGCGGCTGGATACGACGTCATGGGGGTGGACAACCTCATCACCGGCAGCATGCGCAACATCGCGCACCTGACGGGCCATCCGCGCTTCACGTTCGTGCGTCACGACGTGTCCCGCGTGCTGACGGTCGAGGGTCCCCTGCACGGCGTGCTGCACTTCGCTTCGCCCGCCAGCCCCATCGACTACCTGAAGCTCCCGATCCAGACCCTGAAGGTTGGCTCGCTGGGCACGCACAACACGCTGGGGCTCGCGCGGGCGAAGGGAGCGCGCTACTTCCTGGCATCGACCTCCGAGGTGTACGGCGACCCGCTGGAGCATCCGCAGAAGGAGAGCTACTGGGGCAACGTCAACCCGATCGGTCCCCGCGGCGTCTACGACGAGGCCAAGCGCTTCGCCGAGGCCATGACGATGGCCTACCACCGGACGCACGGCCTGGACGTGCGCATCGTGCGCATCTTCAACACGTACGGTCCCTCCATGCGTCCGCACGACGGCCGCGTGGTGTCGAACTTTATTCGCCAGGCGCTCGCGGGAGAGCCGCTCACGGTCTACGGCGATGGCAGTCAGACGCGCAGCTTCTGCTACGTGGCGGATGAGGTGGAGGGGCTGTACCGGCTGTTCGAGTCCACGTTCGTGGGCCCCGTGAACCTGGGCAATCCGAACGAGCTGAAGGTCGCGGATCTCGCGGAGCGCGTGCGCGAGCTGACCGGCGGCTCCAGCCCGATCGTCTTCGAGCCCCTGCCCGAGGACGATCCCAAGGTGCGCCGGCCCGACATCACGCGCGCCCGGGAGCTGCTGGGCTGGGAGCCGCGCGTTCTTCTGGAGGATGGGCTGCGGCAGACGATCGACTACTTCCGCTCGCTGGCCGACGGGCGCGGGCCCGGCGCGCCGTCTGCCCCGCTCGCCACGGAAGACGCCCGCCTGGAGCGAGCTCCCATCTGATCTGTCGCGACGCGCCCTTTCCGCTCTCGCCGCGCGTCCGCATACTACCGCCCGTCCGCTCGCATCGTCACGGCCCGCAGTCCGGCCCAACGCAGCCCCGGAGGGCCTCCCCGCGGTGAAACGGGCCTTCATCACCGGCATCACCGGACAGGACGGCTCCTACCTCGCGGAGTTCCTTCTGGAGAAGGGCTACGAGGTGCACGGAATGGTGCGCCGCGCCTCCACCGAGGCGCTGGAGCGGATCTCGCATCTCAGCTCGCGCATCGTCTTCCATCAGGCCGACCTGCTCGACCAGCTGTCGATCGTGGCGGCCCTGAGCCAGGCGCGCCCCCAGGAGGTGTACAACCTCGCGGCGCAGTCGTTCGTTCCGACCTCGTGGGACCAGCCGGTGCTGACGGGGGAGTTCACGGCGCTGGGGGTGACGCGCATGCTCGAGGCCGTGCGGCACGTGGACCCCTCGATCCGCTTCTACCAGGCCTCGTCGAGCGAGATGTTCGGCCGCGTTCGCGAGACGCCGCAGAACGAGCGCACGCCGTTTTACCCGCGAAGCCCGTACGGCGTCTCCAAGGCGTACGGCCATTTCATCACGGTCAACTACCGGGAGAGCTATGGGCTGTTCGCGGTCTCGGGCATCCTCTTCAATCACGAATCGCCGCGGCGCGGCCTGGAGTTCGTCACGCGCAAGGTCGCCGACGGGGTGGCGCGCATCAAGCTCGGCCTCGCCAGCGAGCTGCGGCTGGGGAATCTGGACGCCGAGCGCGACTGGGGGTTCGCCGCGGACTACGTGGAAGCCATGTGGCGCATGCTGCAGCGTGACGACCCGCAGGACTTCGTGGTGGGCACGGGGACGAGCCACAGCGTTCGGCAGCTCGTCGAGATCGCGTTTGCGCACGTGGACCTCGACTGGCGGGCGCACGTGCGGCTCGATCCCGTGCTGGTGCGCCCGGCGGAGGTCGATCGACTGCTCGCCGATCCGCGCCGCGCACAGGCGGAGATCGGCTGGGAGCCCCGCACCTCCTTCGAGGATCTGGTGCGGCTGATGGTCGACGCGGACGTCGAGCGCCTCAGGCCCTGGTAGCCGCCGTGTCCCGCCATCCCGCTCTGCTTGGGCGCGCCAAGGACCTGCTGGACCGCGGGAACTACGCCGAGGCGGTGGGGTCTCTGACGCGGGTGGCGCAGGAGAACCCGCGCTACGCCGACGTCCGCAACTATCTCGGTCTCGCCTTGCACTTCTCCGACCGGTCTCCCGAGGCGGTGGAGCAGTTCCGTGCCGCGCTCGCCATCAATCCAGGCTACGCCGAGGTGCACGTGAACCTCGCCCTCGTGCTGAACGACCTCGGACGCGTCGAGGAGGCGCGCGAGAGCTTCCGCCTGGCCGCCGAGGCCGAAGCTGCCACCGACGGTGGGCCCGGACGCTCCGTCCGCTACCGGCTCGCGAACCTGCACGCGGAGCTGGGTGACGTCTACGCCGACAGCGGACTCCACGCGCAGGCCGGCGGGGAATACCACCAAGCGCTCGAACTTGCGCCGGAGTTCGACGATGTGCGCCTCAAGCTCGCCCGCAGCTACCTTGAGCGGGGGAGCCACACGCTGGCCGCCTCGGAGGTCGGGAAGGTCCTGGCGCGCAAGCCGCGTGACGCGGAAGCGCGCCTGGCGCTCGGCCTGGTGCATTTCAAGGCCGGCGATCGCGACGCGGCACGGGCGGCGTGGGAGACCTGTCGCGCCCTGCTCCCCGGCGACGCGCGGGTGGAGGTCTACCTTGGGATGCTCTAGCCGCCTCCGCGCGCTCGCGTTGGGCTCGGTCCTGCTGGCGGGGTGCGCGGCCGCGGGCGAGGACCACCTCACGAAGGGCGACCGGTTCCTCGGCGACGGGAAGGTTGCCGATGCACGCGCCGAGTACCGGATCGCTCTGCGGGAGTCGCGCCGTCCCCCAGAGGAGCTGCTCTGGAAGCTCGGGCTGCTGGATCTAGACGAGCGGGATCTGACCAGCGCGCGCGCCGAGCTGGACGCCCTCCTGAAGCGGGACGCCTCCTGGCGCCAGCCGGTCGCCCATGCCTACCTGCTCTTCGCGGCGCGCTGGTTCAAGGCGGGGGACTCCTTCAACGCCGTGCTCGCGGTCCAGGCCGCTCGTACGGCGCAGCCGGGAGCCAACCTGGGGCCGTTCGCGTACGACGTCGGAGACGCGTACTTCGAGCAGCCGGACTACGAGCGTGCGGTCGAGCAGTACCTGGCTGGCATCTCCATGGCCCCAGGCCTGGACCCCGCCGCGCGCTACCGGTTGGCTCTCGCTCTCGACCGGCTGGGGCGCTGGCCGCAGGCCGTGCGGCACTACCGCGCGTTCCTGGCCCAGGGCGGCCGCGCGGCCGACACGCGCGAGGCACGCTACCACCTGGGCGAGGCGGCGTTCCGCACGGCCCAGGCGAGCTTCCTCGAGCACCGCTACGAGGACGCGCTGGAGAACCTGGAGGTGATGCTGGAAAGCGGCGAGCCCGAGACCCGGCTGGACGACGCCTGGTTCCTCGTGGGCGAGCTGCGCTACCGCGGCGGAGACGAGCCCGGCGCGGAGGCGGCGTTCGTGAAGGTGCTGGAGCTCGCCCCCTCCTCGTCCAGCCGGCTCTACGGCGATGCCGAGCGACGCCTGCTCGACATTCGCATCGGGGGCGCCTCGTGACGTCGGTTGCCGCGGCAGCCGGTCTGCTTGGCTGTCTCGCGAGCTTCGCAGCGGGTTGCGCCTCCGCGCCTACCCTGGACGTCCTCCCCGCCGACGAGGAGTACACCCTGGGCACGGCCGCGTACGCGGAGGGAGACTACGGCGAAGCGGCGGAGCGCCTGAACCGGCTCGTGCTCAACTACCCCGAGGATCCGCGCGTCCCCGAGGTCCGGTATCTGCTCGGTCAGGCGAACTTCCGGATCCAGGAGTACCCCTCCGCGGCACAGGACTTCGAACGCTTTCAGGGCGACTTCCCGAACGACTCGCTGGCGGACGACGCTCTCTACTGGGCGGGCCGCGCGTACGAGGCCCAATCGCTGAAGCCGCAGCTCGACCAGGCCGACACGCGCCGCGCGATCTCGTCCTACTCGGACCTGGTGCGGCAGTACTCCTCGTCCGGGCACGCAGCGGACGCCGAGGCGCGCACGGCGGCGCTCCGGGAGCGGCTGGCCGAGAAGGAGATGCTGAACGTGCGCTACTACTTCAAGCACGAGCTCTGGAAGGCGACGGAGATCTACGCGCGATCGCTGATCGAGGAGTACCCGCAGTCTGCGCAGGTCGCCGCCGCCTACCTGATCCTGCTGCGAACCTACGAAGCGCAGGGGAAGGCCGAGGACGCCGCCCGCGTCCGTCAGGTGCTGCTCGACCAGTTCCCGCAGTCTCCCGAGGCCGAGCAGGTCCGTCAGGCCCTCGGGCCCGCCGAGGGCGTGTCGCTGCAGGCCCGCACGACCCGCTGAGCCCCCGCAGGGATTCTCTCGCCCTGGGGGTCCTCGGCGGTTCGTTCGACCCCGTCCACCATGCGCACCTGATCGTGGCCGAGCGCGCCCGGGAGGCGCTGGGACTCGAGCGCGTCCTGCTGGTCCCGGCTCGGGTCCAGCCCCTCAAGACCGGCGACGCCCTCTCCCCGCCGGAGGACCGCCTGGCGATGTTGCGCCTGGCCGTGGCCGGCAATCCCGCGCTGGAGGTCTGCGAGCTGGAGCTGCGCCGCGAGGGGCCCAGCTACACTGCTGACACGCTCGCGGAGCTCAGCCTGCTCCATCCCGGCGCGGAGTGGGTGCTGATCCTCGGCGCGGACGCCTTCGAGCAGCTGAACCGCTGGCGGCGCCACGAGGACGTGAAGCGCATGGCGCGGATTGCCGTGGTTTCCCGCCCCGGCTGGCCGGACCGGGGAGCCACATCGCCGCCCGCCCAGGCTGCGGTCGGATCGGCGGCTCCCGTGCTCGCCCTGGAGGTGCCCGCGCTCGCGATCTCCGCGAGCGACATCCGCGCCCGCGTCGCCGGCGGGGCGTCGATCCGCTATCTCGTTCCCGAGCCGGTGCGCGAATACATCGTGGCCCGGGGCCTGTACCGCGAGTGAGCCCGCCTCCCCGACTCCGCATGCTGGGCTCCCCGGCGGTCGCCCGCGCCGCGGTGCGGCACCTCGTGGCGGCGGACCCGGCGCTGGCTCTAGTCATGGAGCGCGTGGGACCCTGCCAGCTCGAGCCGCGCCCGGTGCGCAGCCCCTACGAGTCGCTCGGGCGCGCCGTCGTGCACCAGCAGCTGAGCGGGAAGGCCGCGGCCGCGATTCTCGCCAGGGTGCAGGCTCTCTCCACCCCCGCCGGCTTCCCCCTGCCGGTCGAGATGCTGGCTGCCCCCGAGCCGGTGCTGCGCTGGGCCGGTCTGTCGCGGGCGAAGGTGCTCTCGCTGAAGGATCTGGCAGCCCGCGTCCTGGACGGCACCGTGCCCGGTCCGAGCGAGCTGCGGGATCTCGGCGACGAGCAGATCGTGGAGCGGTTCACGGCCGTGCGCGGGATCGGCCGCTGGACCGTGGAGATGCTGATGATCTTCGGGCTCGGCCGGCCCGACGTTCTCCCGGCGACCGATCTGGGGATCCGCAAGGGCTTCGCCCTCACGTTCCGCACCCGCCGCCTCCCCGCGCCCGCGCGCGTGCTCGCGCACGGCGCGCGCTGGCGGCCCTACCGCTCGGTGGCCAGCTGGTACCTGTGGCGCGCGCTGGAGCTCCCGTCTTCGCTTTGAAGTGATCCCCCGAGGGACGTAAATTCGAGGGCTGTCCGCCCCCCCACGACGGAAGGAAGCACCGGATGGTGTTCAAGACCCTCGTCCGCGCCATCGTCGGCTCCCGCCACGAGCGCGAGCGCAAGCGACTGCAGCCCCTGGTCGACGAGATCAACGAGGCATGGGAAGAGCTGCGCGAGCTCTCAGAGGAGGAGCTCCAGGCCAAGACCGGGGAGTTCCGGGAGCGCCTCGCCGCGGGAGAGGACGTCGACGACCTCCTCCCCGAGGCCTTCGCGGTCGTCAAGGAAGCCTGCCGCCGCAGCGTCGGCCGCGCGATCTCGGTCACCGGCCAGGCGCTCACCTGGGACATCGTTCCCTATGACGTGCAGCTGATCGGCGGCGTCGTCCTGCACCAGGGCCGCATCGCGGAGATGGCGACCGGAGAAGGGAAGACCGTCGTGGCCGTGATGCCCGCCTACCTGAACGCGCTCGCAGGCGGCGGCGTGCACCTGGTCACCGTGAACGACTACCTGGCTCGGCGCGACGCCGAGTGGATGGGCACGATCTACCGCTACCTGGGGCTGGAGGTGGGCGTGATCCAGCACGACATGACCCCGGACCAGCGCCGCATGGAGTACGGGAAGGACATCACGTACGGGACCAACAACGAGTTCGGCTTCGACTACCTGCGCGACAACATGGCTCTCTCGCTGGAGCAGCGCGTCCAGCGCGGCCACCACTACGCGATCGTGGATGAGGTGGACTCCGTCCTCGTGGACGAGGCGCGCACGCCGCTCATCATCTCCGGCCCGGCGAGCGGCGGGTCAGGCGAATACGACCAGCTGAAGCCGCGCGTGGACCAGCTGGTGCGTGCGCAGAACCGCGCGATCACTTCCCTGGTGGGCGAGGCGGAAGGGCTCCTCCAGGGAACCGGGAACGGATCGGACGCGGGAAACGGAGAGGCGGAGGGGACGGAGGAGGAGGGGGAGCCCGACGCCGAGTACGAGGCGGACGAGGACGAAGCGCCAAACGGCGACGGTCGGGGTCGGGACGGATCGGCGAAGGACGCCGCCGAGGACGGCTACTCCGCCGCCGTGCGGCTGCTGCAGGCCTCGCGTGGCCTTCCCAAGCACCGGCGGCTGATGAAGGTGCTGAACGAGCGCGGTGTGAAGCGGCTGATCCAGAAGGCGGAAGCCGACTTCATGCGCGAGAAGCGCCTGCACGAACTCGAGGAGGACCTCTTCTTCGCGATGGACGAGAAGGGGCACAACGTGCACCTGACGGAGAAGGGCCTGGAGCTGCTCTCTCCGCACGACCCGAACCTCTACGTCGTGCCCGACCTGAGCGAGGGGATCCACGCCATCGACGAGGATGCGTCGCTGCCCGAGCCCGAGAAGATCCGGCGGCGCATGGAGCTCGAGCACGACTACGCCGAGCGCAGCGAGCGGATCCACGCCATTCACCAGCTGCTCAAGGCCTACGTGCTGTTCGAGAAGGATGTCGAGTACGTGGTGCAGGACGGCAAGGTGCTGATCGTGGACGAGTTCACCGGCCGGCTCATGCCGGGACGCCGCTACTCGGATGGCCTGCACCAGGCGCTCGAAGCGAAGGAGGGTGTGAAGGTCGAGGGCGAGACGCAGACGCTGGCAACGATCACCCTGCAGAACTACTTCCGGATGTACGGCAAGCTCGCGGGCATGACCGGCACGGCGGAGACCGAGGAGACGGAGTTCGACCGGATCTACAAGATCATCGTCTCGGTGATCCCGACCAACCGTCCGGTCCGACGCTTGGACTTCGACGACGTCGTCTATCGCACGCGGCGCGAGAAGTACAACGCCGCGATCGATGAGATCGTCGAGAAGCACGAGAGCGGGCGGCCGGTCCTCGTCGGGACGGTCTCGGTCGAGGTCTCGGAGACGCTCAGCCGCATGCTGAAGCGCCGCGGGATCCGCCACCACGTGCTGAACGCGAAGTATCACCAGCAGGAGGCCGAGATCGTGGCCCGCGCGGGGCAGCCGGAGGCGGTGACGATCGCGACGAACATGGCCGGGCGCGGAACCGACATCAAGCTGGGTCCGGGGGTGGTGCGTTGCACGACATGCGCGGTGTGGCACGATGCGGAGCGTGACCCGAACGTCGGCGTCGGGGACAACCTTCCCGAGGGGTGGACCGTCCGCGATTGCGAGAAGAACATGCCTTGCGGGCTGCACATCATCGGCACCGAGCGGCACGAGGCGCGTCGCATCGACCGCCAGCTGCGCGGGCGCTCGGGTCGGCAGGGGGATCCGGGCTCGAGCCTGTTCTTCCTGTCGCTCGAGGACGACCTGATGCGGCTGTTCGGATCGGAGCGCATCGCGGGAATCATGGACCGCCTCGGCGCCGAGGAAGGCGAGGTGATCACGCACCCGCTGGTCACGCGCTCGATCGAGCGCGCGCAGAAGAAGGTCGAGCTGCAGAACTTCGAGGTGCGCAAGCGGCTGCTGGAGTACGACGACGTCATGAACCAGCAGCGCACCGTGATCTACGACCTCCGGCTGGCGATCCTGGAGGGGCAGGAGCTCGAGGGCACCGCGCGGGAGATGGTCGACGAGGTCGCCGGGAAGCTGGTGGAGCAGCACATCGGAGGGCAGGCCGCGGACGCGGACCCGGAAGACGGGCTCGCCGTGCTCCGGGAAGAGGTGCTGCGCACGTTCCTGCTGCCCATCGACGATCTCGCGACCGCCGCGGCAGGGCTCGCACCGGACGCGGTGGCCGACCTGATCGTGGAGCGGCTCCACGCCGCGCTCGCGCAGAGGATCGAGGTATGGGGGCCCGAGCGGGCGCCGCTCCTGCTGCAGCGCATCATGCTGAGCGTCATCGACGAGAAGTGGAAGGAGCACCTCTTCGAGCTGGATCACCTCAAGGCCGGCATCAACTACCGGGCCTGGGGCCAGAAGGACCCGTTGATCGAGTACAAGAAGGAAGCCTTCGAGATGTTCGTGGCGATGCTGGACGAGGTGCACGCCGCGATCGCGTCGCTGCTCTTCAAGGCGCAGATCGTCGAGGCGCCGCAATGGGAGGCGCGCCAGGCCCCGGGCCCCGCCGCGCGCGGGCCCCGCCGGGCATCGGGGTCGCGGGCGCTCTCCGCCGAAGG
>JACCXV010000110.1 GCA_013696835.1 Gemmatimonadota bacterium
GTGGTGGAGGTGGGGGCGGCGGTGGAGCGGCAAGGACCTGGATCTGCCGCCTGTCGGGCGTCGGATCGCCCGCGCCCATCTGATCCCTCACGTCGAAGGTGACGGTGAACAGGCCAGGGGTGGGAAAGGCGACGGGACCCGGGTCCTCCACCGCGCTCGGCGGCGCGCCGCCGCCGAAATCCCACGTGAAGCTCACGATCGTGCCATTGCCGTCCGGGTCGGTGGCGGTGCCCGCGAATCTCACGCTCTCGCCGGCTTGAACCACGGTCGTTCCGGGCGGCGGCGGGGCGTCGATCATCGCATTTGGCGCATCCTGCAGGTTCTCGACCTGCACCCTCACGGTCCCGGTCGAGCTCCCACCCCGTCCGTCGGCCACGGTGTAGGTGAAGCTGTCTGAGCCGAAGAAGTCGCGAGCAGGCGTGTACGTGCAGATCACCGTGCTGCAGGCGACCTCACCCTTCTCGCCGTTCTCCCACCCCACCACCGTCAGGGCATCCCCCTCCACGTCGGTGTCGTTCGCGAGCACGCTCGTCGTGACGGGCACCTCCTCAAGGGTGGTCGCCACGTCGTCTACCACACGGGGTGGATCGTTGACCGGAATGACGCGGATGGAGACCTCCGCCCGGTTGAGGTTTCCATCCAGGTTGCCAACGAGATAGTAGAAGCTCTCCTGGCCCGACGCGTCCGCGAGCGGGGTATACGTGCACCTCCCCGAGGTGACGCAGCTCAGCCGCCCGCGCGCGGGCGCGGAATGAAAGATGATCGCGAGCGGCTGGCCTTCGGAGTCGCTGTCGTTGGCGAGCACGTCGAACTCGAGCGGGGTGTCCTCGAAGGTGGAGACATTGTCGTCACGCGCTTCGATGTCGCCGGGAAGGGTCTTCTCGGCGGAGCCCGCTGAACGCGTGCTTCGCTCCTCCGGTGAGTGGGACTTGCCAGTCGTTTTGAGACCGGGAGAGAAGGCGGATGCCAGCAGGACGGACTTGGCAGGCGAGTCGGTTTCCGTGAGCAGAACCGTGGCGAGGGAGGCCGTGGCGAGGACGAACGCTGTCCTATGAAGCAACGAATCCGCCGCGCGATCGTTCACGATTCCCGACCCGTCCTGCGCCCGGACCTCCGGCCAATTGGTCAACGCCGCTATGCGAGCCGTGCGGCCCGAGGCGCCTCAGCAAAAGGAATCCTCCTGGCGAAAGGCACAAGGGGAGGGCCGCGTTTCCGTGAGGCGGATGGAGGACTTGTCGGGACCGGGAGGATGGGAGCGGGGAGCACGGGAGTTGGGAGGAGGAAACGCCAAGCACGTCAGTGGCCCGGCCCCCAAGTGACCGCGCTTCCGCAGCTTGTCGGTGTCTGCGGCCTGGCCGAGGCCGTATCCGAGTCCGTGTCCGAGTGTACGCCCGAAAAGGCTTCGTATCGCGGGTCGGAGTGGTGCCGCGCGTGCGGCCGAACCCCTGGTCTCTACGACCATCCAGGTGGAGCGTAGGCGAACTCGAGAGGCCCCGATTCCGCGTGTAAGACAGGTGCTCTGGACCAGCTGAGCTATTCGCCCGGTGTGTTGCTTCGTAGGAGGATTCCAGCGGGGATTAGAACCACGTAGCCGAGGATGAGCAGGATTGGAGCGAGCGTGATCGAGCCTCGCCCGAGCAGCACGTAGCCGAGGGCGATCACCACGACCGCCGCCGCGAAGAGCGCGTAATTCACGCGCCCGAAGGCGATGCGGGCGCCCTGTGGCTCCCCCGCCGTCCGGCGACGCGTGGCGGACTCGCGGGTGGGCTTCTGCGTGGATCGCGGCATGGGACTCGAACGTTAGCCGCGGCGGCCTGAGCGGTCAAACCACTCGCCCCACGGTCGGCCCCCATCGTGACCTGACCGCACGCGGGCTCAATGCCGGAAGTGGCGCACGCCAGTATGCACGAGCGTCATGCCGTGCTCCCGCGCGGCTGCGATCACTTCGGCGTCGCGCACCGAGCCGCCCGGGTGGATGGCCGCGATCGCGCCGGCCTCCGCCGCGCGGTCCAGGCCATCGCGAAACGGGAAGAACGCATCGGAGGCGACCACGGATCCGGCGAGATTCAGGCCTGCCGCCCCCGCCTTGCGAACCGCCAGATCGACCGCGTCCACCCGGCTCATCTGGCCGGCGCCAATGCCGAGCGTCCCGCCGCGGTCGCCAAAGACGATGGCGTTCGACTTCACGTGCTTCACCACGGCCCAGGCCAGCAGCAGCGCCCGCCACAAGTCGTCCGTCAGCTCCCCCGTGACGACCGATGCATCGGAGCGCTCCAGCACCGGCAGCGCATCTGCCGCCTGAACGAGCAGGCCACCAGCCACGCGCTTGGCGTCCCACTGAGGCTCGGGCGGCTCCCGCGGCAGCTCGAGCACGCGCAGGTTCTTCTTGCGGGCGAGCACCTCGCGCGCCGCATCCTCGATGGCGGGCGCGGCGAGGACCTCCAGGAAGTGCTCCGCGGCTGCTCCGACCAGGTCCTCGTCGATCGCCCCGGTCAGCACGCACACGCCCCCGAACGCGCTCACGGGATCCGTGGCGCGAGCGCGCTCGTAGGCGGTGGACGAGTCCTCGCCTACGCCCACGCCGCATGGCGTCGCGTGCTTCACGATCGCACAGGCAGCGCTCGGCTCCGCTCCCTCCTCCTTGCGCCTGGGCGAGGTCTTCAGCGCCTCCAACGTGTGCCCGATCTCCGCAGCGAGGCGCCAGGCGCCATCCAGGTCGAGAAGATTGTTGAACGAGAGCGCCTTCCCCTGCAGCACTTTCGCGGCTGCCAGCCCACGAGGAGCCAGCGGGTCCGCGTAGAAGGCGGCGGGCTGGTGCGGGTTCTCCCCGTACCGCAGCGACATTCGCTTGCGCCCGCCGAGCGTCATGGCATCGGGGAGCGCCTCCGGCGCGGCGCTCCCGAAAGCCGAGGCCACGTTGAGGTCGTAAGCCGACGTGTGGGCGAACGCCTGTCCCGCCAGAGAACGGCGCAGCCTCAGGCTCACCGCCCCCCCGAGCCGCTCCAGCTCGTCCAGGAAGTCGGCGTATCCGGTCGGCTCGCACAGCACGGCCACCCCGGCGAAGTTCTTCGCAGCGGCCCGAAGCAGGCTCGGTCCGCCGATGTCGATCTGCTCGAGCGCGTCCTCGGGCAGGCGCCGCGCGGAGACGGCGGCCTGCTCGAAGGGGTACAGGTTGACGACGACGAGGTCGATCTGGCCGATCCCGTGCTCCGCGAGAGCCGCGAGATCGCCGGGCTGATTCCGCCGTGCCAGGATGCCTCCGAAGATGTGCGGGTGGAGCGTCTTCACGCGGCCGCCCAGCATTTCGGGAAAGCCGGTCACGGTCGCCACGTCGGACACCGCGAGTCCCGCCGCCCGGAGCGCGGTCGCCGTCCCCCCGGTAGAGATCAGCGCCACGCCGTGCCGCACGAGCGCGCGCGTCAGATCCAGCAGCCCGGTCTTGTCGGACACGCTGAGCAGGGCGCGGCGGATCCGCAGCGCCCCTCCCTCCACGTGCGCCGCAGTGGGTTCAGCTTCCTCGGACATCGCTCTCATCCTGCCTTCCTCTGCGCATTGACGTGCGGCACACGGGCGCGCCGTGATCCGGGTCGTCGTGCACCACGCCTCGGCCCTGGTCCCACCGCACCTTGCCACGGGCAAGCAGGTCCACCACGCGAGGCAGGAGCTCGTGCTCCGCCTCGAGCACGCGCGCCGCCAGCGTCTCGGACGTGTCGGCGGGCTGCACCGGCACGCGGGCCTGCGCGATCACCGGGCCGGTGTCGAATTCCGCATCCACGAAGTGGACCGTAGCGCCACTCTCGCGCTCGCCCGCGGAGAGCACGGCTGCATGCACGCGTGCTCCGTACATGCCGGGCCCGCCGAAGCGCGGCAGGAGAGCTGGGTGGACGTTCACGACGCGTCCCGGAAACGCGTCGAGCAGGTTCCGGGGAATTTTCCGCAGGTAGCCGGCCAGAACCACGAGGTCGACGGCCAGATCCCGCAGCAGGCGCACCAGCTCGTTGCCGAACTCTTCCTCGGACGCGAATCGCCCCGGCTGGATCACCAGCGCGGGGACTCCCGCTGCGCGCGCGCGCTCCAGGGCATGGGCGCTTTCGCGATCCGACAGGACGAGCGCGACCTCTGGCGAAGCGCCGGGAGGGAAACGCTCGAGAAGCGCTGCCAGGTTGCTCCCGTTCCCCGAGGCGAAGACCGCGATGCGGAACGGAACGCTCAAGACGAAGGCCCCTCCGTGCGTGAGCGAGGGGCCTCGTCGTGGTGGGCTCCGAGGGTCTCGAACCCCCGACCTCCTGGATGTCGACCAGGCGCTCTAACCAACTGAGCTAGGAGCCCGAAAGGCAAGAGGATCGTGGCATGGATTCTACCCGCGCGACCCGGGACGGGCAACCACGCTGTCCGCCGGCGCCGCGTTGGCCGGCACCCTGTCCGGCGGCACCGCGTTGGCCGGCACTCTGTCCGCCGGCGCCGCGTTTGGCGGCACCCCCACAGCCGGGGCGCTGTCGGCGCCTGCCGTATCCCGCGGCGCGGGGTGAGGTGGCGGGGTGTCCTTCCTGGTGGTATCCGCCCTGGCGCTGTCCGCCGGCACGGCATTGCCGGGCTTTCCGGCTTCGGGAGTGCCCTCCGGCGCAGGGGCGGGGACTCCGGCGGCAGCCCGAGGATCGAGGCCGCGATAGAGGATCAGAATCTTCGAGACCTTGCCGGCCGCCCCTCTCCCTTCCTGCACCACGCAGGTGCGCTGGGTGCGATCGTCCAGGTTCACCGCCGTGCGGCAGGACGTCGAGCCGGAGAAGATCACCATGCGCGCCATGCCGCGGCCGGCTCGGCCGCGCGTGTCGTCGTAGAGCTCGACGAGATCCCCGGGAACGCCCTTGAGAGCAGCGGAGCGCACGGCGTCGTTGCCGAGCGTGGAGGGCCAGTCGCCCCCCACGGCTCCGCTGGCGCGGTCGATCCAGATCACCGCACGCTGCCCCTTGAGCCTGTCCTCCTTGAACAGCTCGAGCACGAGGAACGAGGATGCGTCCAGCGTGTCGGCATCGGCCTCCTGGTAGGTGTCGGAATCCTCCTGCTTGCGAACAGTGCCATTGGGGTCGACTCGCTGCACCTCGATCACGTACTTGCGGCAGCCAGAGAGCAGCAGGAACGAGCATTCCACCTCCCGGGGACGGTCCTGCGCATCCGCGGAGCCGGGAACCAGCACGACGACGGCAGTGGCGGCGGCGAAGGCGACCAGGAGCGGCAGGCCCCGGGCGGCAGAGCTCACGAGCCGCCGAGGGCGAGCAGCGGCTCGGGCAGCTTGGCGTGCCTGCGCTCGAGCTCGAGCTGGCCACAGGCACCCCCGATGTCGCTGCCCCGCGGCCGGCGCAGGGTCACGGAACAGGGCACCGTACGTCGCAGCCGCGCGACATACGCCTCGCTCTCGGCAAGGGTAGGAGCACGGTACGCCACCCCAGGCACGGGGTTGTACGGAATCAGGTTGATCTTCGCCGGGAGGCTCCCCAGCAGGTCGCGGAGCTCGCGCGGGTGCTCGGGCAGGTCGTTCACATCCGGCAGGTGGATGTACTCGAACGTGATGCGCTTGCGCGTCACGCGCGCGAACTCCCGGCACGCCTCCATGAGACGGGCCAGCGGGTACCTGCGATTGAGCGGAACGAGCTCATCTCGCAGCGCGTCGGTCGGGGCGTGAAGGGAGATCGCGAGCTTGATCTGGGGATTGAAGGCCGCCAGGTCGGCAATGTGCGGAGCGACTCCCGCGGTCGAGACGGTGATGCGACGCGCCCCGAACTGCAGCCCTAACTCGGAGTTGAGCGCCGCCAAAGCCGGCAGGAGGTTTCGCAAGTTGAGGAGCGGCTCCCCCATCCCCATGAACACGAGGTTCGGCTCCCGCGACGTCGGCGTCCGATCCGGAAGCGTGGCCGGGGACGAATGTGCTCGGCGCACGCCATGCGTGAGGCGCAGGAGCGTGCGGACCTGGTCCACGATCTCGCCGGCCGTGAGCTGGCGTGTGTAGCCGAGCTTGCCCGTCGCACAGAACGAGCATGCCAGCGGACAGCCGACCTGGCTGGAGATGCAATACGTGAGCTTTGCCGCTGTCGGGATCGACACGGATTCGACTTCCCGCCCGTCCCCGAGGCGCCAGATGAACTTCTCGGTCGTGTCGGAAGAGAGCGCCCGGTCGACCTCGGTCAACGAGGTGAGGACGTAGCGCTCGGCCAGAGCCGCCCGCAGACGTTCCGGGAGATCGGTCATCTCGTCGAACGAGACGGCCAGCCGGCGGTAGATCCAGTCGCGCAGCTGCCGCGTACGGAACGGCCGTTCCGACAGCTCTGAAAGGAGCGGTTGCAGCTCGGCCTCGAATGCCTCGGGCGGGACGTCCAGCAGGTGCCGCCGATCCGAACCCGTGGGGGTGGGCTGTGGCCCGGGAGAGGAGCGGCGCCCGTTGGTTGGGTTGCTGCCCGGCCAGCTGGGCCCGTGGCTGGCGGACTGACTGGCCCGCTGGCTGCCGCGCGTGGGCGCGGCGGAAACGTCGTTCCCCGCAGGAATCTGCGTCGGGCTGGGTGCTCGCGCTCGCATCAAGGGACGTTTCGAATGAGGTGGAGACAGCCCCCGAAGATAATCGCTCGGCCTCCCCGCACGCGACCGGGGGGCGGACCGCTCAGCTGACAGCTGACAGCGACCCGCCCTCGAGGTGCCAGATCGCATCCTCGATCCGTTGCAGCACGAGCTCCCTGCCCATGAGCTGGAGCACCTCGAAAATCCCCGGGCTCACTCGCATCCCCGTGAGCGCCACACGCAAGGGATGCACCACGTCCGAGAAGGCAATGCCACGCTCCTCGGCCATGGCTCGCAGGCGCGCCTCGGTGGCGATCTTCTCGAAGTCCGCCATGGAGGCAAGGGTGACATGCAGCTCGCGCAAGAGGCGTCCCGCCTCGGATGGGTCGGGCCAGAACTTCGAGACGGCCTCGGGCTGATACGAGATTCGGGCGGGGAAATAGGGCCGGCCCAATGTGACGAAGTCGCTGAGCAATCTCGCTCTGGGGCGCAGTACCTCCAGAAGATTCCAGTACCATTCACGATGCTCTCGCAGGTACTCCTCGGTGGCGATGCCGGCCGCGAGCAGCCACGGCGTGACCGCCCGCGCGAGCTCTTCCGCCGTCAGGCGGGCCAGATGCTGACCGTTCAACCACTCGAGCTTGCCGGTCTCGAAGATGGCACTTTTCCCCGTGATCCTCTCCAGCCCGAAGGCTGCGATCAATTCCGGCAGACCCAGGACCTCGCGATCGTCGCCTGGTGACCAGCCGAGCAGAGCCAGGAAATTCACGAGCGCCTGCGGGAGGTAGCCCAGCGCCCGGAATTCCTCGACCGACTGCGCGCCGTGGCGCTTGGACAGCTTCTGGCGGTCCGACCCGAAAAGAAGCGGAACGTGTCCGAACCTCGGAGGTTCGGCTCCGAGTGCGCGATAGATCAGGATCTGGCGTGGCGTGTTGGAGATGTGGTCGTCACCGCGCACTACGTGGGTGATGCGCATGTCGAGATCGTCGATCGTGGCTGCGAGATTGTAGATCGGTCCCCCGTCGGAACGCAGGACGATGAAATCCCCGATTCCCTCGTTGTCGAATCCGGTGCGCGCGTGGACCAGGTCGTCCCACTCCGTCCGGCCCGGCGGAACCGCGAAGCGGATCGTGTGTGGCTCACCCGCTTCCTGGCGCCCCCGGGATTCGTCGCGCGACAACCTCCTGCACCGTCCGGAGTACACGTAATTCCGCTTCTGTGCCTGGGCTTCGGACCGTTCGGCTGCGAGTTCGTCCGCCGTGCAGAAGCACGCGTATGCGTGGCCGCCCGCATGCAGCTCGCGCGCAGCGTCCTTGTGCCGATCGACACGCTGCGACTGAAAGTAGGGCCCCTCGTCCCAGTCCAGACCGAGCCAGGTGAGCGAGTTCAGGATGGCGTCGCGCGACTCGTCGGTGGATCGCTCCCGATCCGTATCCTCGATTCGCAGGACGAAGGTGCCCCCGTGCTTGCGAGCGAGCAGCCAGTTGAACACTGCAGTGCGCGCTCCCCCCACGTGCAGGGTGCCGGTTGGGCTGGGGGCGAAACGCAGTCTCATTGGGTCCGGGCATGGCGGTGATTGCGAAGCGGCGCACGAAGAGGTTCGCACGGGCGACGCGGCAGTCTAGGGCGTGCGGCAGACCGCCGCCAGATCCTGCGTCCGGGCGTGCCCGCCCATGGTCGATCACCCCGTCGCTGCAAATGCGCGCATGCCGAAGAGCGATGCGTTGGTCTCTCGAGAAAGCGTGCGCGACGTTCGCGAGGGCGATGCGCGTCGGATCGCGGGAGCGATGCGCGCGTCACTCGATTCTGATGATTCGCTTGACTGCGCCTGTATTGAACAAGCTGCAGGAGCATTATCACACGCTGGGTCTTGATTGCGCAGCGTCGCACCGTTAGGTATGTGACGCGTAGAAATCGATTGATGGAACGTTTCGGCAACGAAGAATGGCATCGCATCCGGTCCGCTCGCAAAACCTCTTGAAAGGAACCACGGATGAAAGTGGTGTTCACGCACAAGGAAGCCCTGGAAATCCTGGCGAAACATGCCAGCGATCGCTTCCAGCAGAGCTTCAGCCCCGGAGATGTGGAACTGCAGTCCGAGGCGTCGACTGGCGGGTCCGCCGGCGGCCGGTCCGCAGGGA
>JACCXV010000145.1 GCA_013696835.1 Gemmatimonadota bacterium
GCGCTATCGCTCGGAGGAGGAGATTCCACACCTCTTCCGGCGTGAGCGTCCCGGCGGCCGCCTGCTCACGCTCGAGGGGCACCCCCACGTCGGTCAGCCGATCGTGCTCACGGAGTTCGGCGGGATCGCGATGGGCGAGGATGCGGACGGATGGGGGTACTCGCGCGCGCGCAATCCCCGAGACTTCCTCGGGCTCTACGCGAACCTGCTCGACACCGTGCGCGCGCTGCCGCTCCTCGCCGGCTTCTGCTACACGCAGTTCGCCGACACGTACCAGGAGCGGAACGGACTGCTCTACGCCGACCGCACGCCCAAGATCCCGCTCGAGAAGATCGCGCTCGCCACGCGCGGCGACCCCGCGCCTCGCGAGGAGCAGATTCGGGCGGAGTGGCACTCACGGATGCAGCGTTTCCGGCGCGAGCACGCGGTCCCCGGCTCCCCCCACCCCAGCGATCCTCCTCCCGGCGCGGCATGACCGCCACGAGCGCGTTCGCCGCGCTCTTTGGCCGCGCCCCGGCTGCGGGCGCGGAGGCGCCCGGGCGGGCGAATCTCATCGGCGAGCATACCGACTACAACGGAGGCTTCGTGCTGCCCACGCCGATCCCCCTGCTTGCACGGGTGGAGCTGGCGCCGCGCACGGACAACCACGTGCTGGCGGTGAGCGCCGACCTCGGAGCGCCGGGAGAGGTGGTGGAGTACGAGCTGGGAAAGGAGAGCCCCGGACGCGGATGGATCGATCACGTGCAGGGTCTCACGCGAGCGCTGCGCGCCGCGGGGCACGAGGTATGCGGCTTCGAAATGCGGATCGCCTCGTGCATTCCGCCCGGTGCCGGCCTGTCGTCCAGCGCCGCGGTCGGGGTGGCGCTCCTGCGGGCCTTGCGGGAGGCGTTCGGCCTCGTGCTGGCGCCCCTCGACCTGGCGCGCCTGGTGCAGGGCGCCGAATCCGAGTTCACCGGTGCACGGGTGGGGATCATGGACCCGCTCGCCTGCAGCGTGGCACGCGCAGGCACGGCGCTGTTCCTCGACACGCGCGAGCTCACGTTCGAGCACATCCCGCTGCCTGCCGCAGCCGAGCTCGCGGTCGTGCACTCCGGGGTGAGCCACCGGCACGCAGGAGGCGGATACAACGTCCGGCGCGCGGAGTGCGAGCGTGCAGCGGGGCTGCTGGGAGTGCGCGAGCTGCGGGACGTCGTCGAGGACGACATGCCGCGGGTGGCGGCGCTGCCCGAGCCGCTCCAGCGCCGCGTGCGTCACGTCGTGAGCGAGAACGTCCGCGTGCTGGCCGCCGTGGAGGCGCTGCGCCGGGGCGACCTGCCGGAGCTCGGCCGCCTGTTCCTGGCTTCGCACGCCTCCCAGCGTGACGACTTCGAAGTGTCGATCCCGGAGACGGACCTGCTCGTCGAGCTCGCGGCCGAGGAGGCGGGCGTGCACGGCGCCAGACTCACCGGCGGCGGCTTCGGGGGGTCGG
Source organism: Gemmatimonadota bacterium (assembly GCA_013696835.1). GTDB lineage: Bacteria > Gemmatimonadota > Gemmatimonadetes > JACCXV01 > JACCXV01 > JACCXV01. Next base: position 1,469 of record JACCXV010000145.1, read on the forward strand.
TCGTGATCCTGGCGGACGAGGGCACGGCGGCCCGCGCGGCGGCCAGTGTTGCCGCGGCATATGCCGAACGCTCCGGCCGGCGTCCGCAGGTGCTGCTGCCCGAGGATCGGAGAGCGGCGGCGTGACACAGGTGCGGGTCGCCGTGGTCCCCTGCGGCGGCCTCGGGACGCGCTTCCTCCCGTTCACGAAGTCCGTTCCCAAGGAGATGCTCCCGCTCGTGGACACCCCGGTCGTGGACGCGGTCATCGCGGAGGTCGTCGAGGCGGGGGTGAAGGAAGTGGTCGTGGTTAGCGCGCCGGGAAAGGCGGCCCTGGACGCCTACTTCCGTCCGAACCCGTCGCTGGAGGCGCGTCTGCTCGCGGAGGGACGTCACGCGGACCTCGCGCGTGCGCGGCGCGGCGAGGAGCTGGCGCAGGTCACGATCGTCCACCAGGACCGCCCCCTGGGCAACGGGGACGCCGTGCTGCGGGCAAGGGAGGTGGTCGGGCGGCGGCCCTTCCTGATGGTCTGGGGGGACGATCTCACGATGGCGCGGCCATCCGTCGCGGCGCAGCTCGTAGCCGCGCGCGAGCGCCTGGGCGGAGGCAGCGTCGCCGCCGCCATGCGCGTGCCTCCCGAGGAGCTGCAGCGCTACGGCGGCATCGAGGGCGAAGCCGTGGACGAGCGCACCTGGCGTGTGCGGCGCATCGTCGAGAAGCCCGCACGCGACGAGGTCGCGGGAGACCTGGCGTCGGTCCACGGGTACGTCTTCGAGCCGGAGATCTTCGACGCGCTCGCGGAGCAGCACCCCGGGCGGGGAGGGGAGATCTGGCTCACCGACGCGGTCAACGAGCTGGCCCGGCACGCCGTGGTCCACGCCTACGTCTTCGAGGGCGAGCGCTACGACGCGGGCGACCGCGTCGGGTACGTGCGCGCGGTGGTGGCCGCCGCGCTCGCGCGGCCGGACCTGGCGCGCGAGCTCCGGCCATGGCTGCGCGACCTGTTGGGGAGCGAGATGCCAGCCGCGGCCGCTGCCGAGGCGCTCGCCCGCCCGGCGCCGGCGGACGCTTCAAACCGCTGACGCCGTAGCCGGATGCCGCTCCTCAAGACCCGCGGCCTCGTGCTGCGCGCCTACGACTACGGCGACTCGAGCCGGATCTTCCGCGTGTACACCCGGGATGCCGGGGCACAGTCGCTGCTCGCCCGCGGGGTAAAGGGATCGCGCAGCCGCCTGCGCGGCGTGCTCGACCTGTTCAATCTCGTGGACGTGTCCTTCTACCGGAAAGCCGGCCGCTCGCTGCACGTGCCCCGCGAGGCGGATCTCGTCGAGTCCCACGCCGTGCTCAAGCGCGACCTGGGGCGGATGCTCGGCTTCGGGGCCGTCGTGCGGCTGCTGCAGGCGCTCGCACTCGAAGAGGAGGCGAATCCCGAGATGTTCGACCTGCTGATCGATACCGCGGCCGCGTTCGACCGCGCAGATCTGGCAGCCGAGGCCATCGAGCCCCTGCGTCACTACGCCTCATGGCAGGTGCTGGCGCGGAAAGGCTACGCCCCGGAGGTGGATTGCTGTGTCGCCTGCGGGTCGGAGGCGGGAGGGAGTCCAGGTTTCGCCGTGGCCGAGGGTGGCGTGGTCTGCGGGCGCTGCGACGCTCGCGGACGGCCGTTGTCACGCCGCGAGTACGGGGCCCTGCAGCTCTTCCTTCATGGCGACGGTGGCCTTGCGGCCGCCTGGCGTTTCGACGGGGGGGAAGGTCGGCGGCTCGACCGAATCCGCGAGGAGTTCGCAGTCTATCATGCCGGCCTGCCTCCCCGGTTCCTGGCCGGACCCCCCTACGCGGGGATGCTGCGGTGATCCTGGGAACCGCCGGGCACATCGATCACGGGAAGACCGCGCTGGTCCACGCGCTCACCGGGATCCGCACGGACCGGCTCAAGGAGGAGCGGGAGCGGGGCATCTCCATCGACCTGGGGTTCGCCCACTGGGACGCTGAACCGGGGCTGCGGGTGGGCGTCGTCGACGTTCCCGGTCACGAAAACTTCATCCGCAACATGGTGGCCGGCGCCTCGGGGATGGACGCCGTGCTGTTCGTGGTCTCGGCCGAGGAGGGTATGATGCCGCAGTCTCGCGAGCATCTGGAGATCCTCGGGCAGCTCGGGTTGCGGCGCGGAGTGGTCGCCCTTACCAAGCGCGACCTGGTGGAGCGCGACTGGCTCGAGCTCGTCAGCCAGGCCGTGGGGGACGATCTGCGGGGAACCTTCCTGCAGGACGCGGCGCGCGTGGCGGTCTCGGTCAGGACGGGTGAGGGTCTCGAGGAGCTCCGTCACGCGCTGCTCGAACTGGTCCGGGTCACGCCCGCAGCTGTGGGCGGCCTGCCCTTCCGCATGCCGGTGGACCGCAGCTTCACCGTGCGCGGGGTGGGGACGGTAGTGACGGGAACTCCCTGGTCCGGGAGGGTCGCGCTGGACGACGAGGTCCGCATCCTTCCCTCGGGACATGCCGGGCGCGTGCGTTCGATCGAGACCCACGGGGGCCGGGCCCTGACGGCGGCCTCCGGCCAGCGGGCCGCCCTGGCGCTGGGAGGTGCCGACCGCGGGTGGGCGCCGCGCGGGAGCGCGATCGTGGCCGGCGAGCACTGGGCCCCAGGCCGCCTGTACCAGGTGTGCGTCGATCACCGTTCTCCCCATGGCCGCGAGCTGCGAAGCGGCAGCCGCGTTCGCGTGCTGCACGGGACCGCGGAGGTCATCGCACGAATCGCCCTCGCCGCAGGGTCCTCGCCGGTCGCACCCGGGGGTCGGGCCTTCGGGCAGCGGCGTCTGGAGGCCGACCTCGTCGCCGGTCTCGGCGACCGGTTCGTGCTGCGTTCCTATTCCCCGGTCACTACCATCGGTGGGGGGATCGTGCTCTGGCGATCGGCGCGCCGCCTCGGTCCGCGGCGCCTGGCCGAGGCCGAGCCCCTGCATCGCGCGCTGCTTTCGACGGAGCCCGTCGAGCGTCTGCGCGCGGTGCTTGGCGAGGTCGGTACGAGGGGGGTCACCGTGGAGGACGCCGGCTTCCGCGCGGGCCTCGGAGCGTCGGAGGCCAAAGCCGTGGCGCAGGCGCTGTTGCGCGGTGGCGAGGCGCTGCAGGAAGGAGGGCGGATCTTCGCGGCGGGCGCGCTCCAAGGCACGGGCTCCGCCTTGCTAGCGGCGCTCGGCGACTTTCACGCGCGGGAGACCATCCGGCGAGGCCTCGCGCTGGGTGAGCTGCGGGCGCGTTCGGGCGCTCCCGGGCCGCTCTTCGACCGCGCGCTCGCCGACCTGGTGCAGGGTGGCAGCGTCGCCGTGGAGCACAACCAGGCGCGCCTGGCCGGACACGGCACGGCTCTGGTCGGACGCGAGGCGGCCTGGCG
>JACCXV010000158.1 GCA_013696835.1 Gemmatimonadota bacterium
GACGTGATGATGCCCGAGATGGACGGCTACGAGGCGCTACGGCGGATCCGCGCGATGCCGCAGTTCAAGTCGCTGCCGATCATCTCGCTCACGGCCAAGGCGATGAAGGGCGACCGCGAGAAGTGCATCACCGCCGGAGCGTCGGACTACATCCCGAAGCCGGTGAACACCGATCAGCTCCTCTCGCTGCTGCGGGTATGGCTGCAGCGGTGAGCGGCGCGACCGCCGTGGCAGCGCCCCCACGGAGGCTCCACACGCCAACGAGTGCAGTCCCCGAACCTTCGTCGGCGGTCGGCGTACCCTCCGTGCCCGCTCCACCCCTGCCGGCCGACGCCGCCCGCCTGCCTGCCGTCACGCTTTCGCAGGCTCCAGGCATGTCGGTCTCCCCCAGCGCCCGCGGAGTCGCGGGGGCCGCGGCGGATCAGCGGGATCTCGAAGAGATCGAGATCGACCTGCTCGCCGACGGCGTCTTCCGCCAGTACGGCTATGACTTCCGCAACTACGCCCGGAGCTCCCTGCGCCGCAGAGTGCGGGAGGCGGCGAGGGCCGAGAAGGTCGCCACCGTCTCCGAGCTGCAGGCGAAGGTCCTGCACGACCCCGCGTGCATGGAGCGCCTCCTCCTGACGCTCTCGATCAACGCGACGTCGATGTTCCGCGACCCGCATTTCTTCCTCGCCTTCCGCGAGAAGGTCGTGCCGATCCTGCGCACGTATCCCTTCATCCGGATCTGGCACGCCGGGTGCTCGAGCGGCGAGGAGGTCTACTCGATGGCCATCCTGCTGGAGGAGGAGGGGCTGTACGAGAGGTGCCGCATCTACGCCACGGACATGAACGAGGTGGTGGTGAGGAAGGCGGAGACCGGGATCTTCTCGCTCTCCAGCATGCGCGACAACACGGCCAACTATCTGGCCGCGGGGGGCCGGAGCTCGTTCTCCGAGTATTACACCGCGGCGTGCGACAGCGTGGTCTTCCGTCCGGCGCTCAAGCGCAACGTCCTGTTCTGCCAGCACAACCTCACCACGGACGCGTCGTTCAACGAGTTCAACGTGATCTTCTGCAGGAACGTGATGATCTACTTCGACACTGCTCTCCAGGAGCGGGTGCACCGGCTGGTGTACGAGAGCCTTTCCGCGTTCGGGATCCTCGGCCTCGGCGACAAGGAGTCGCTGCGGTTCACCCCTTACGAGTCCAGATACGAGCCGGTAGCCGGACGTGAGAAGCTCTACCGCAGGGCGCGCTAGGATGCCCTGCTCGAGCCTCGTGGTCGGTGCGTCCCTGGGCGGGCTGACGGCGCTAAAGACGCTCCTCGGCGGCCTCCCGCCCGAGTTCGGCTTGCCCGTCGCGATCGCCCAGCACCGGGACGCCGCGGGCGAGGGTTCGCTGGCGGCCTGGCTGCATCGTCACAGCTCGCTGGCTGTGGCCGAGGCGGAGGACAAGGAGGAGATCGTGCCGGGGACGGTGCGGCTCGCCCCCGCCGGCTACCACCTGCTCGTGGACGGCGACCGCTACGCGCTCTCCACCGAAGGGCCCGTGCGCCACGCACGGCCTTCGATCGACCTCCTCTTCGAATCGGCCGCCGAATCCTGCGGAACGGGCGCCGTCGGCCTGATCCTCACCGGCACGGGCCCCGACGGGTCGCGCGGCCTGGCCGCGATCAAGCTCGCGGGGGGCCTGGCCATCGTGCAGGATCCGGCCAGTGCGGAATGCCCGGAGATGCCCAGCGCCGCGATCGCCGCGACCGCGGTCGACCACGTCCTTCCCCTTGCGCAGATCGCGCCGTTCCTTCTGGGCCTCGCGAGCGTCACGGAGGCCGCGCGATGATCCACGCCCACCCCTCCGCCACCGTGCAGCACGTCAACGGCTCACAGCAAGTCAACGGCTCACCGGTCAGCGTCCTGATGGTGGACGACGACCCGCGCAATCTGCTCGCATTCGAGGCCATGCTCGGCGAGCTCGGGCTGAACCTCGTGCGCGCGAGCTCGGGGATGGAAGCGCTGAAGGCTCTGCTCATCCGGGACTTCGCCCTGATCCTGCTCGACGTGCAGATGGCCGGCCTCGACGGGTTCGAGACGGCGACGCTGATCCGCGAGCGGGAGCGGTCGCGGCACATCCCCATCATCTTCGTGACCGCCATCAGCCGCGAAGACGTGCAGGTCTTCCGCGGCTACTCCGTGGGAGCGGTGGACTACCTGTTCAAGCCCGTGATGCCCGAGGTCCTGCGCGCCAAGGTGGCGGTCTTCGTGGACCTCTACCGCAAGACGCAGGAGATCCGGCGGCAGGGCGAGCTCCTGCGCGACGCGGAGACGAGAGAGCACGAGCGCCAGCTCGCGGAAGCCCGGCGGCAGGCCAACGAGCTGAGCGAGCAGCGGTACCGCACGCTTGCCGAGGCGATCCCGCAGATGGTCTGGAGCGCGCGTCCCGACGGTGATCTCGACTGGACCAACCGGCGCTGGTCCGACTATACGGGGCTCACGCCGGAGCAGATGCGGGGCGTCGGCTGGCACGCAGCCGTGCACCCCGAGGACCTGCAGGCGACGGTCGAGGACTGGCAGCGCGCGATCCGCACGGGCGATGCCTATGAAAGCGAGATCCGGCTCCGTTCCGGAGCGGACGGCGCGTTCCGCTGGCACCTGGCGCGTGCGGTTCCGGTACGCGATGCCGAAGAACGGATCCTGTGCTGGTTCGGGACGTGCACGGACGTGGATTTCGAGAAGCGCGCGTCCGGCGCGGTGCGTTTTCTGGCGGAGGCGAGCGCGGCGCTGGCGTCTTCGCTCGACTATCAGACGACCCTCGCGAGCGTCGCGCGGCTGGCCGTCCCGCACGTTGCCGACTGGTGCCTGGTGGACATGATCGAGGCGGACGGCTCCTACCGCAGGCTGGCCCTCGCCCATGCCGATCCCGCATGCGAGGAGCTCGCCTGGAACATGGAACGAATCCATCCCATGGATCCCTGCACCGTGCACGGAGCTCCGCACGTCCTGCGCACCGGGCGCTCCGAGCTCGTCGAGCGAGTGGACGAAGCGCTCCGGGCCGCGAAGGCCAGCGACGCCGTGCACCTGGCGGCTCTGCGCGAGCTGGGAATGCAGTCCTACATGTG
>JACCXV010000159.1 GCA_013696835.1 Gemmatimonadota bacterium
AGCAGGTCCCGCCACGACGTGGCCGCGAAGACGGCGAGCACGGCCAGGACCACCAGGACGAGCACGGTGCCGTGACCCTGCAGGGCGCCGAAGGCGATGCCGCGATTCTCCACCGGCGTGAGGTGCAACAACCCCGGCAGTGCCTCCATCGAGCGCGGCGGATCCCAGAGCGTGGCCAGCGCCCAGAGCTTGCTGGCCTGGTCAGCGAGCAGGACGGCGAGGAAGGGGAGCAGCAGCGGCACAAACGGCGAGCCCGGGGTGGCCGAAGCTCCGCTCGCGGGGGGGTTCAGCGCTCTCCGCCCTTCACTTGATCCCACAGCCCGTCGAGCTCGGCAAGGCTGGCGGCCGCCAAGTCCAGACCGCGCTCCACGGCCAGCCGCTCGACACTCTCGAACCTCAGGCGGAACTTCGCGCTGGCGAACTCCAGGGCGATCTCGGCGTTGACTCCGAGGTGCCGCGCGAAATTCACGACGGCGAAGATCAGGTCGCCGACCTCGGCCTCGAGGGACGCGCGGCGAAGGTCGCCCTCGGGCACGCCGCCGACCGGATCCATGAGGGAGAGGACTTCCTCGAGCTCCTCCCTCACCTTCGCCAGCGGCCCTCCGGCGTCGGGCCAGTCGAAGCCGACAGCCGCCGCCCGCTCCTGCAGGCGCTGCGCCCGCAGCAGCGCGGGCAGTGCCTTCGGCAGGCCATCGAGTGTTCCTGGGGCTCCCGCCGCTGCGCGCTCCCGCCGCTTCAGCTCTTCCCAGCCTTCCGCCGTCGCTCCAGAGAGCGCGCATGGGCCGAGGCCTGCCGCGGCCGGGGAACTCGCGCGCGGCGGAAACACGTGCGGGTGGCGCCGGATCATCTTGTCGAGCACAGCGCTGAAGACCTGCCTGTCGCCGAACGCGCCGCTCCGCTCCGCCAGAACGACCTGAAAGGCGACGTGCAGCGCGAGGTCTCCAAGCTCCTCCGGGACGTCCCCCCCGCGCTCCTCCCGTATCGCTTCGGCGACTTCGTACGCCTCCTCGATGAGGTACGGGAGGAGGGACACGGGCGTCTGCGCGCGGTCCCAGGCGCAGCCCCCGTCGGAGAGCAGTATGCGCACCAGGTCGAGCAGTCCCTCGAAGGTCGGTTCCGGCGGCGTCGGTTCCGTGATCGTCTCCCGGTGTGAAGGCACGCGCCGGCCCGCCCTGCCGCGTCGGTTTGCGCGGTTCGCGGAGCCAATAGTATCGTAGGTCGCCCTTTACGAAAGCGCGCCCGATGCGGACCTGGGCCGACATACGCTTCGAGGCCCTGGCCGCGAACCTCGCCGCGCTCCGGCAGCTTCTCCCCGCGCGCGCCGGGCTGCTCCTCCCCGTCAAGGCGAACGCCTATGGCCACGGCGCGGTGCCGATTGCGCGCTGGGCGGAGGAGCTCGGCGTCTCCTGGCTGGGCGTCGCCACGGTGGACGAGGGCGTGGAGTTGCGCGCGGCGGGAGTGGCGGCACGTGTGCTGCTGTTCGGACCGCTGCCGCTGGCTCGCGTGGGAGAGGTCGCGCACTCGAGGATCACGCCCACGCTCTGCTCGGTGGAGGAGGCGGCGCGCTGGGCGCGGGTGGCGCCCGGCGTGCCCGCGCACGTCGAGGTGGACACGGGAATGGGCCGCGCGGGGTTCGACTGGCGCTCCCGATGCGTGGATCGTCTCGCGAGGCTCAGCGGCATCAGCATCGAAGGCGTCTACAGCCACTTTCCGGCCGCGGACTCGGACATCGAGTTCACGGCCGAACAGCGCCGGCGCTTCGGGGAGGTGCTCGAGCGGCTGGCGAGAGAGGGAGTGCGACCTGCGCTGACCCACCTCGCCAACAGCGCCGCCGTTCTCGGAGGCTGCCCGGACACGTGTGAGCTCGCCCGTCCGGGCATCGCGGCCTACGGCTCCTGCGCATCGTTCCGCGAGGCGCTTCGGGAGCAGGATCGTGGCAGGGGCAGGGGGACGACCAGCCTGCGGCCCGTGCTGCAGTGGTGGGCGAGGATCGTCCAGCTGCGTGACTTTGCAGCCGGCGACAGCGTCGGCTACGGGCGCACCGTGCGGCTCGACCGGCCGACGCGGGCGGCGCTGCTGGCTGTGGGCTACGGCGACGGCTACCCACGCTCGCAGGCGGCGGAGGGATTTGTAGAGATCCGCGGCCGGCGCTGCCGCATCCTGGGACGCATCTCGATGGACCTGACGCTCGTGGACGCTACGCCGGCGCCGGAAGTTCGCATGGGAGAGGATGCGCTGCTCCTCGGAGAGGCGCCGGGGCTCTCCGCGGACGATCTGGCAGGCCGGTCGGGGACGATCGGCTACGAGATCCTGACTGCCATTCGTGCAAGGGTGGAGCGCCGCTATCTGCGCGGGCCGGAAGCTAGAATGGCAGCGCCGGAGCCGGTGGGCGAAGCGGAGGCACAGGCCCGGTGACCGGGGACGATGCGCTTCGTGAAGCCGCCGCGCGCGCGCTTCAGCGGGCGTACGCCCCGTACTCCGGCCATCGTGTCGGTGCGGCGCTCGAGACGCCTGCGGGACGCATTCATACGGGGGTCAACGTGGAGAACGCGTCCTACGGTCTCACGCTGTGCGCCGAGAGGGTGGCCCTCTTCAAGGCCGTCTCCGAGGGCGACCGCGAATTTCGCCGGCTCGCGGTGGTGAGCGAAGGCGTTCCTCCGCTGCCGTGTGGCGCCTGCCGCCAGGCGCTGGCGGAGTTCGCCCCCGATCTGCGGGTCCTCGTGCAGGGACGCGATGGCGCCGAGGAGCGCAGCCTCTCGGAGCTGCTGCCGTCTCCGTTCCAGCTCGAGAAGGCTGGCGGCCCCGCGGAGCAGCCTCGACGGGGTTCCGGCGCGTGAGGCGACTCGGGATCGCGGCTCTCTTCCTTGTCTCACCACTGCTCGCCTGCTCCGAGGACGACCGCAACCCCGTGGGCGCGGGCGAGCTGCCCCCGCTGAGCGACGCGATCCAGGAGATCGTCCTCGAGCCCGTGCGTGCCGAGGCGTTCGAGACCCCCACCGCCGATCGCGGGCTCGGGTCGTTCCTGATCGGAGCGCACGAGCTGCCGGACGCCGGGGGGTTCGAGAGCCGGCTGCTCGTGCGCTTCGCGCTGACGCTCGCCGACACGTCCCGCGGGACCGTACGGGTCGACAGCGCGCGGGTGCGCCTGACGCTGCAGGCCCTGCAGCCCGATACCGTGCACGTCAGCGTGCACCGTGTCACGGAGCCATGGATCGAAGACCAGGTGACCTGGGGGGAGCGCTCCTTCGACATCCCGTGGAGCGTACCGGGGGGTGCATTCGACCCCCTGCCGCTGGTGGAGGCCGACGTCTTCGGTGACACGGTGGCCCTGGCCGTGCCCGACACGCTCGTGCAGCGCTGGCTGGACGAGGCGGAGAGCAACGCCGGAGTCATCGCGCTCGTGCGGACGGCCGCCTCCTACGTGCGCGTGGATGCCGCCTCCACGGCCGGCCTCGCCAACGATCTGGGGCCCGAGCTGCACCTCTTCGTGACGACGAACGACAGCTCTTCGGTATCCGAGGTGCTGGCCACGTCCGACGCGTACATCACGGATTATTCCCGTGGGGCGGTGCCTGGCATAGCAGCCGGAAACGAACCGAACGTCCGCTCGCTTCTGAAGTTCGACGTCAGTGCAGTCCCCCGCGACGCCAGCATCAACCTGGCGGAGCTCCGTCTGAGTGCCCGGCAGGTCGTATCGCCCGTGGATTCGGTTCGGATCGAGTTCCGGCGGGCGGTGACGGAGTTCTTGGGGCCGTCGACGGTCTTCTCCAACACGCTGCTGGGCACGGCTGTCGCGCGGGCTGACTCCACGCTCGTGTTCTCGGCTCCGGCGCTCGCCAGCCTCGTACGCATCTGGCAGAGCGATTCCACCTTCAACCAGGGCATCGGCCTGGCCTCTCAGCGCGAGCTGGGAGGGGAGTTCGGCCAACGGGTGGGGGGCAAGCTCGGGTTCGCGGTGTACGGCGGGTCGGACGCCGCCCCTGGCGACCGCCCAAGACTGCGGATCATCTTCACGCCCGCGCTGCGGCAGGACCTCGGGCGGCGGCTCCGGTGAAAGCCCTTCTGGCGCTGGCCCTGACGCTAGTGCTCTCGGGCAGCGCGTTCGCGCAGGAATCGGTCTTCGGAACGCTCGGATTCGGTCTGCCCGAGGACGGCCTCAGCATCCGCAGCCGCGGGATGGGGAGCACGTCCACGGCGCTTCCCAGGATCCACTTCGGCTTCCGCAACGCGGCTTCGCTGGCGGTCTTCGACCGCACCGGCGTGACGCTCACGGGCACACTCCAGCGCCGCTCACCGGAAGACTCCGCGGGCTCCTCGTCCCAGAGCTCGATGGAGTTCCCGCTCCTGCAGCTGGTCTTTCCACTTCCCGCGGACTTCGTGCTGGGAGGCGGCGTCTACCGCTATCTGGACTTCGACGGCTTCGTGGACACCGCCACCGTCTTCGGAGCCGATTCGCTCCCCGTCCGGCTGACCACGGAGGGCGGGATCAGCGTCATCTCGCCGCAGCTCGCACGGCGCTTCACCCGCTTCCTCCGCGTGGGCGGAGGCATCGATTTCTATACCGGATCGCGCGAGCGGAACCGCCGCGTGGCGTTCGACCCCGAGACGGGTGTGTCCACAACCGACTCGATCGCCCACGACTTCAACGGGTCGGGGTTCAGCCTGGGAGTCCAGATCGCGCCCTTCGAACGGCTCCTGCTGGGCGCATCCTATCGCTCCGGCGCGTCGCTCGACGGCGAGCTGACCGCGCGGCCGGGCTTCGGGCTGGAT
>JACCXV010000169.1 GCA_013696835.1 Gemmatimonadota bacterium
ATCTCCACAAAGCGACACAGCGCATTGGCGAGCCGCATCTGCTGCGGCGTGCGGCAGCGCACGTCCAGTAGCTTCGGGCTGCAGATCAGGACCGCCAACCCCTGCGCCCGCGAGACGGCCACGTTCAGCCTGTTGAGGCTGTAGAGGAACTCCATGTTGCGGGGGAGGTCCTCCGCGCTCGAGCTCGCCATCGAGTAGAAGGCGACAGGGGCCTGCTGGCCCTGGAACTTGTCCACGGTTCCGACCCGGACTCCTTTGGGCACTTCATGCGCGAGTGCCGCAACCTGCGCGTTGTACGGCGCGAGAACGAGGATGTCCGCGGGCTCCAACGGTCGCGTGTCGCCGCGCTGATCGGTCCACGACCGGCCCAGCAGGGACATCGCGGCCGCGCGCACGATCTCCACCTCTTCGGTGGACACCGACCGATTGCCTGCGTGCTCGACAGGCAGGTAACGCAGCCCCGTCCCCCCCAACGTGATCGCTCGTGCCCGCGCTGAGATCGCTCCCGTGGGCTCCGAACCGTCCCGCGGTCCCACGCCGGAGACGTTCGCCACCTCCGCGAGATCCTGACGTCCGCAGAACGGCTCCGCGGTGAGCCTTCCTTCGTAGACGACCTCGGAGACGAAGGTGCACACCTTGGGGTGCAGCCGGCGGGTGGTCTCGAGGAACAGCCCCAGCCCGGGCGGCATCGTGGCGCGCCCGTCGAGCACGTGTTCCAGAGCGGAGAGCTCCGCGCCGGGCGGATGGCTGCCCTTGGAAGGCTGGGCCAGCTGCTGTGGGTCTCCGAGTAGCACCAGGTTGCGAGCCGCACCTGCCACCGCGGCTACGTTCGCCAGCGAGACCTGCCCGGCTTCGTCCACGAACAGGGTGTCGAGGCGCCCCTCCATCTGAGCACGGGCGAAGAGCCATGCCGTGCCCGCGACCACATCCATCCGGCCGGCGTCGAGTGCCACCTCCACCTCCTCGTTCGTCTCGATGCACTCGACCATGGGCGACACGCAGGCGTCGTCCTCCTCCGCTTTCTGAACGATCCTGACCTGCAGGTTTCGCTGCCCGGCCTGCCTGCACAATTCCTCGAGCAGGTTTCGGATCACCGAGTGGCTGTAGCCGGTCACGCCGACAACCTTCCCCGTGGCGACGAGCTCGAGGATCATGGCTGCGCCGGCGTAGGTCTTTCCCGAGCCTGGGGGGCCCTGTACCGGAAGGCACCCCCCATCCAGTTCACGAACGAGACGCAGCGCGGCCGTGAGCGGCAGCTCGCCGGACGCGGTGAGCGATTCTTTCAGCTCGCTGCGGGCCTCACGGGGGTCTGCCGCCACGCCGATGACGCCCTCTCGTGGAGCGACCGTTCGCCTTCGCGGCGGATTTCTCAGCAGCAGGTCGCGGATCGCGCGGTAGGGACCCGGGGCGTCGATCCCGTTGGTGAGGACCCACCGGGCAACGCGGGCGATCGCCTCGCGCTGCTCCGTCGTGAAGATGGGCGCCGTGGGTACGACTGCCCGAGGATGGGGCTTCTTCGATTTCTTCCCCCGGCGCAGGTCGAGGAGGCCGTGCTCATTGTCGATGGCATGCACCTTCCCCGCGCTCTTCCTTCGGGCGGCATCGTGCACTTCCTTGCCCACCAGGATCTTGTTGTCCTGGGGTTCGAACCGGTACCGGTGCACGTCGGATTTGGCGACGGTTCCGACGACGCCCTCGTACTCGAGGCCGCCGATCGCCGCCGAGTCCTCCACCAGCAGATCCTCGGCGAGCCCGCACCGGCGATAGTAGTCCTGCCACTCGACACGATTCTCGCGCCTGTGCCATCCGAGCAGCTGCGCGAGCAGCCAGCGGACGTGCTGCTCTGGAGTCCGGTCGTGCTGAAGATCCGGCACTCCTTCCATCACCGCCTGCACCAGGGCGGCGGTCTGCGCTTCCGCTTCGGACTGCCCCTTGGAAGGCTCGGGATCGCGGCGTTCCCGCCGGCCGAGCTCCCGACCCAGCCGGGCTGCCACCTCGAGCCGGCGTTCCTCGAGCCAGGCGCGCAGCTTCCGGGTCGAGACGCAGTCCGCCCGGTTGTAGTCGGCGATCGCTTCGAGGATGCCGGGATCGGGATGGCGGATCCATTCCTCGTACCTGGCGATGCTGGACGCGGCGTCCTGTATGGCGTCGTGCCGCGCGGGCATGAACAGCGGCTCGAGCTTCTTGAGCGAGTAGGACTCGGTCGCCACGCGCACCCCCTGCCGCACCACCTGGTACAGGTCGACCAGGACGTCGCCGCGAAGGATCCGGTCCACCTCCTCCTCGCGCGTCACGTGGATTCCCGCCAGCCGCTTGAGCGCGCTGGGCTCGTAGCTGGCGTAATGGTAGACGTGGAGGTCGGGATGCTGGACCAGGCGGTCCATCACCAGATCCACGAATCGTTCGAAGGCGACCTTCTCCTCGGAACGATCGTGAGCCCAGAAAGGCTGGAATCGCTCCGCGCCATCCACGACCTCCAGCACGCCGAACAGGTACTCCAACCCGCCCTCTGCGACGAACGGATCGCCCTCCATGTCGAAGAAGAGGTCTCCCGGCGAGGGAAGTGGGAGAGCGCGCAGACCACGACCGGGCAGCTCCGGGTCTTCGGGGATCGGGTCGTACTCGAGCTCGCCTGTGAGCCGCCCGAGGACCTGGAGTCGCGCCTGATGTCGCAGCCTCTCGAGCGGCTTCGTGCCGATGCCGCGAACCGGCGCACCCGGCTGGCTCGCGGCCAACGCCGCGACGGTCTGAATGCCGGCGAGCCCGAGCTTCCGGGTCTGGTCCCGCCGCATCTCCGCGACCAGCGACAGGTGGTCGTCCCGGTGGCGCTGATCCAGGCAGGTGTCGAGCCACCGGCAGACCGCGCAGTGCTCGACGGGATCGGGATAGGTCGCGACCGGCTGGCCGGCGGAGAGCTGAACCCGGGCTGTGCGGACGAACTCCTCGAAGCGCGACTTCACCCGTCGATGGTAGGCGGTGAAGTCGGACAGGGCGAAGCTCTGCCGATCCATGCCGCCGAGCACGACGTGCATCTTCTCGGGCATCACGCCCTGCAGGCACGCCAGCTGCTCGGAGTAAACGCAAAGCTGGAGCAGCGTCCCGGCCTTGACCCTGCGGGCCAGCTTCGTGTCCGCGACCTCGTAGCTGAAGTCGCCGAGGGCGCTCGGACCATCGACGCGCTGGAGGAAGTCGGCATAACCAAGCCAGGTACCGTCGAACAGCACCGCCTGATAGACGGCATCGGCGCCGCCGCGCATGGCGGCGAGGGTCTCGGC
>JACCXV010000177.1 GCA_013696835.1 Gemmatimonadota bacterium
GTCCAGAACATCCTCACCGTGTTGAAGGTGGGCCTCATCCTGGGCCTCGGTGGAGTCGGCCTCATTGCCGCCGGGCCGGGTGCGACGTCCCTGGCAGCGCCCCTTCCCTCGTCGGGCCTGCTCTCCGCCTTCGGTGTGGCGATGATCGGAGCCCTGTGGGCCTACGACGGCTGGGACAACGTCGCCTTCCTCGGGGGTGAGATGCGCGAGCCGAGGCGCAGCCTGCCGCGGGCGCTGATCCTGGGGAACGCGGCGGTGCTCGGGCTCTACCTGCTGCTCAACGCCTTCTACGTGCGCGCTCTGCCGGTCGAGGCCATGGCCGGCACGTCTCGCATCGGCGAGTCGGCCGCGGCGGCCGTGTTCGGTCCCCAGGGGGCGCGGCTGGTGTCGTTCGCCGTGCTCGTCTCGACCTTCGGCTGCCTCTCGGCGAACATCCTGGCGGGGTCGCGGATCTACCTGGCCATGGCGCGCGATGGCCTGTTCTTCAGGGCGGTCGCGGCGATCGACCCCAGGCACCGCGTTCCGGTGCGCAGTCTCTGGGCGCAAAGTGCGGTAGGCGCTCTGCTCGCCCTCTCCGGCACGTACGAGCAGCTCTACACCTACGTCACCTTCGCGGTGGTCCTGTTCCAGGCGGCGACGGGCGCCGCACTCTTCGTGCTGCGAAGGACGCACGGGGACCTGCCGCGGCCGTACCGCACGTGGGGCTATCCGATCGTGCCCGCGCTGTTCGTCCTCGCCTCGCTGGCCCTCGTCGTGAACACGCTCGTGGAGCGTCCGACCGAATCCGCGTTCGGCCTGATGTTCATCGGGCTCGGGCTGCCCGCGTATGCCTGGTGGAGACGCCGCTCGAGCACGGACGCCGTGCAGGACCCGAGTGAAACCCCTCTCGAGGAGATGCGCGCATGAGATCCACCATCGGTATCGTCCTGGGTCGCCGGGCCGGCGTGCGCCCGGCCGCGAAGCGCGCACACGCGGAGTAGCGATGCCAGCGACGTGGGACGCCATCATCGTCGGCGGGGGTCACAACGGGCTCGTCACCGCGGCCTATCTGGCCCGCGGAGGCTTGCGCGTGCAGGTGCTCGAGCGCCGTCCGCTGCTGGGGGGTGCCTGCGTGACCGAGGAGCTCTGGCCAGGCTACCGGGTCTCCACCGCCGCGTACCTGTGCAGCCTTCTGCAGGAGCGCATCGTGCGCGAGCTCGACCTGCCGCGCTTTGGCTACCGCGTGTACCCCAAGGACCCCGCCTTCTTCACGCCTTTCCCCGACGGCCGGCACTTCACGATGTGGCAGGACCAGCGACGCACGTGCGAAGAGATCGCGCGCTTTTCCCGCTCCGACGCGGCGGCCTATCCGGCGTACGAAGTCTTCATCGAGCGCCTGTCGCAGCTCGCCGAGAAGCTCCTGCTCACCACCCCCCCGAACATCGTGCGCGTGCGCCCGCATGACCTGCCGGCCCTGGCACGGCTCGGGTGGGAGGCCGTGCGCATGAGCGCGGAGGAGCGCGTCGGACAGGTAGCCATCTTCACGCAGAGCGTGGCGGACTTCCTGGACGCCTGGTTCGAGTCGGAAGAGCTGAAGGTGACGCTCGCCACGGACGGCGTGATCGGCACGAACGGCGGCCCGCGCTCGCCGGGCACCGCCTACGTGCTGCTGCACCACGTGATGGGCAAGGTGGACGGCCACCGTGGTCTGTGGGGCTTCGTGCGAGGGGGGATGGGCGCCGTATCCGAGGCGATCGCCGGCGCTGCCCGGGAGGCGGGCGCGAGCCTGCGCACGGATGCCGAGGTCGAGCGCGTGCTCGTGCGAAACGGGCGCGCCGTGGGCGTCGTGCTGCGCTCGGGCGAGGAGATCCGCGCCCGGACGGTGATCTCCAATGCGGACCCCAAGCGCACCTTCCTCGGGCTGGTGGGCGAGGGAGAGCTCCCGCCGGAGTTCGCGGCCAGCGTCAAGCGCATCCGGATCAAGGGAAGCTCGCTGAAGATCAACCTCGCGCTGGACGGCCTGCCGAGCTTTCGCGCGCTGCCAGGCTCCCACCGCATGCCGCATCATGGCGCCACGATCCACATCTGTCCCGACATCGACTACCTGGAGCGCGCGTGGGACGAGGCGAAGCAGGGGCGTCCCTCCGAGCGGCCGCTGATCGAGATGACGATCCCCACGATGTACGACGATTCGCTTGCGCCCCCGGGCAAGCACGTGATGGGGATCTTCCTCCAGTACGCACCGTACGACGTGCGGGGAGGGGACTGGCGCACGGGCAAGGAGGAGTATGCCGATCACGTTCTGAAGCTGATCGAGGAGTACGCCCCCGGCTTCCGCAGCCTGGTGCTCCACCGGCAGGTGCTCTCGCCACCGGATCTGGAGGAGATCTACGGTCTCACGGGGGGGAACATCTTCCACGGCGAGATGAGCCCGGACCAGCTCTTCTCGATGCGGCCGGTTCCCGGCTGGGCCAGATATCGCACGCCAATCGACGGCCTGTACCTCTGCGGGTCCGGCACGCACCCAGGCGGGGGCGTGATGGGAGCGCCCGGCTACAACGCCGCGCGTGAGATCCTGCGGGATGCCCGTCGGCGCAAGTTGCGCGAGCGAGTATCGGCTTGGTGGCGACCGGGCGGCTGAGGAAGCCTCTTCCGGCACTCGCTCAGCGTGCCGAAAGGATGCGGATGATTTACCTGTCCGCCCCGATCTCGAGGCCGTAGGTCAGGTGGTCATCAGGCCTCCGTTTTCAGCATGCTCCGGATCTGATCGCGCAGCTCGGGAGTGTCCTCGTGGCCGTGCGCATCGGCCGCGTGGAGCGCCGCCAGGCGCACGACTTCTTCCCCCTCCCCCGAGATCTTGAGGGTGCACCCCTTTTCGCTCGGGAATTCGCTGCAGTCTATGAATTTGCGAGCCATTCGTCGTCTCCTGTTGCGGCCGCCCGCGACCGCGGCGGCATTGTGGCAGCCTGGTACATCGAGGTCAGATCGGCATTGTAGCTGACCTGTCAATCCGCGTCACTTGTCAATGCGGGACGTGGTGGGCACCGAACGAAGGGGACGTCATGGTATCGATTCTGCTGGCGGGGCTCGTGATGGGCATGCGTCACGCCCTCGAAGCGGATCACCTCGCCGCGGTGGCGAGCCTCGCCGTCCGGACGTCGGGTGTAAGGGGCAGCGTCGCGCGCGGCGTGGCCTGGGGCGTCGGCCACACCCTGACGCTGTTCGTCGTCGGCGGGAGCTGTCTGCTCCTCGGTGCAACGGTTCCCGACGATGTCGCGGTCGCCCTGGAGCGCGGCGTCGGTCTGATGCTGCTCGTGCTCGGCGGAGACGTAGTATGGCGCGTGCGGCGGCAGGGAGTGCACCTGCACGTTGACGCGCATCCGGGGGTTTTCCCCCGTCGGGCACTGCTCGTGGGTCTGGTGCATGGCACGGCAGGGTCGGCGGCGCTCCTTCTCCTTGCGGTCGCCAGCGCAGCATCGGGCTGGCGAGGGCTGCTCTACATCGCACTCTTCGGCGCCGGCTCCATCTTCGGCATGGCGCTCTTGTCGGCTGTCATCGCCATCCCGATGCGCACCTCCGCGCGCGCGGGAAACATGTATGTCGGTTTCCAGGCGTTGTTGGGGCTGGGAACCGCGAGCATGGGCGTGTGGATGCTCGCGCAGGGGAGATGATCGTCGAGCGCGGGACGAGACTCTCGCGAGATTTCGCTGGTTTGCGAAATGCCGCCTCGCCGCTATCTTTTCCGCCCCGCCGCAAGCCCACGCGGAGCTTTCGCTGGTCCCATCGTCTAGTGGCCTAGGACGCTGGCCTCTCACGCCGGAAACGAGGGTTCGAGTCCCTCTGGGACCACCATTCCGTCTCCCCACGCGAGCGTGGCTTGACGCTCCCCCGAGCCGCGCTTAGACTGCCGCGGCTTTTCGGCACGTCCCGAGCCACACCCCATCTCCACCAGACCAGGCACGTGAGCGCACCGTCCAGCACAGGCAGGTCGGGTCGCGTGTTTCTGTCACCCGCGCGGGTGCTCCTGCTCGCGCCGCTGACGCTCTGCCTGGCCGCCGCCGGCTGTCGCTCCGCCAAGGCCGCACCCGAGCAGCCGATCGACTTTCCGCACGATGTCCACGTCGGCACTTACAAGATGGATTGCCAGTATTGCCACAGCAGCGTGGACAAATCGCAATTCGCGAACATCCCGGCCGTCGGCACCTGCATGGGGTGCCATCGCATCACTGCCCGCGACAAGCCCCGCATCCAGCAGCTGACCAAGTACTCGCAGGAGGGGAAGAGCATCCCCTGGACGCGCGTGCACGACCTGCCGGACTTCGTGCACTTCACGCATCGCCCCCACATCCGGAACGGCGTCGCCTGTGCCGAGTGTCACGGCGACGTCGGGAAGATGGAGGCCGTGCGGCAGGTGGCGCCCCTCAGCATGGGCTGGTGCCTGGACTGTCACCTCGAACGCAAGGCGCCGACGGACTGCCTCGTCTGCCACTTCTGATCGGCTGACCGACGGCTCGGAAGCCCGGCGCGTCGCGTGCGCGGGCTTCCACCGGAAAAGGAGACGATGGAGCGCAGAGACTTCCTCAAGATCGCCGGGATCGGGGGCGCCACGACGGCGGCCTTCGGCTGTTCGCCCAAGGCGACGGAGAAGCTGATTCCGTATCTGGTGCCGCAGGAGGAAATCGTCCCCGGCGTGGCGACGTGGTATGCCACGGTCTGCGGAGAAGGGCCCGAGGGACTGGGCATACAGGTCAAGACCCGCGAAGGTCGCCCGATCCTCATCCAGGGAAACCCGGAGCACCCGCTCTCGGGCGGCGCCGTCTCGGCGCTCGCGCAGGCCTCGCTGCAGGGCCTCTACGATCACGACCGCACGAAGGCACCGGCGGCGCGCGCCTCGACCG
>JACCXV010000216.1 GCA_013696835.1 Gemmatimonadota bacterium
ACGAAGTCCTCCGCCTCCTTCCAACTCCCGCCGAGCAGCTCGAAACGCCCGAGCAGCGAAGCCTGGGCCTCATTGGACTCCAGCCCCTGGTAGTACTCGGTCACGAACACGCTCACCGCCGCCGCGAGGACGTCTTCCGAGAGAGGCTCGTCCCGCAGTTTCCGGACCTCGGCCAGCATCACGCTCAGCGCGCTGTCCGGCTGGACGGCGGTCACGTACAGCAGGCCGTAGTTGGAGAGTCGCGCCGAGAGGCCCGAGAAGACGGCGTAGGTGAGGTTGCGCTTCGTTCGGACCTCCTCGAAGAGGCGGTTCGACAGGACCTCCATGGCGGCCGTCAACGCGGCGTAGTCCTCCTCGTCGCCGAGCGAGGGGGCGGGAAACAACCCGCGGACGTAGTTGGTCGGGAGGCGGCGCTCGACGACGGCTACCGCGGCGCTCCGCGCGGGAGCACGGTTCACCGGCCGCCCCGCGTCGCCGGTCTCCGGCAGGTCTCCCAGGGCGGCTTCCACCCTGGACTCCAGATCGCCGCGGCCGACGTTCCCCACCACCACCAGCAGCAGGTTGTCCTTCGTCAGCCGCCGGTCGTGCCAGGCACGCAGATCGTCGACGGAGATGTCGGCGATGGCGGCTTCGGTGCCCTCCGGGTTCAGCGCGTAGGGATGCCCCTGGTAGAAGAGGCTGTCAGCGAGGTCGCGCATGTACGCGTCGGGATCGTCCCGGCGCTGGCGCACGGAGTTCAGGATCTGGCCGCGCACGAGCTCCACCTCGGACGGCGGCAGCGTGGGGCGGAGCAGGGCCTGCGTGTAGAGGTCCCATGCCTCGTCCCAGCTGCCCAGGACGGTCTCCATGGAGAACGTGGAAAAATCGTACCCGGCGGCGCCGGCGACGCGTGTGCCGGTAGAGGCCAGGCGCGCGTACCAGAGGTCCTTCGCGTACTTCTCGGTTCCGCGCTCGGACGCCGCGAAGAGGAAGCGCTCGATGCCCGCCGTGCGCGGCGTCAGGTTCGCCGTGCCGCCGCGGATGAACAGCTTGACGGCGATCACCTCGTTGGCCTCGATCCGGCGCAGCAGCACAGGGATGCCCGCGACCTCGAATTCCTCGACCCGCGCCTGAGCATCGCTCGGCCGTGCCCCCGCGGGGGCGCCGTGGCCTGCGACGAGGAGCAGGAAACATCCCACTGTCGCGCGCGCGAGCCACACGCGGCCAACCACCCTGCGGCGGCGGCCGCGGCGGCGGCGGTGCCATCCCGCCCTCACAGGAGGTCCTCGCGGTCGAGCGCGATCTTCGCGCGGTCGGCTGGCGCGATCAGGACACCGGTCACGCGCGGCCTGCCCTGCACGTAGGTGCGCACGAAGCCGGCCAGATCGTCGCGGTCCACGTTCAGCACGTTGGGCACGTAGTTGAGGTAGTACTGGAGGTTCGCCACGGCCCACCAGTAGCCCAGCGTGTGGGCGAAGCCGGACGGCCGCTCGCGCACGTAGACGTCCGCCACCTCCAGCGACCTGCGCGCGGCCTCGATCTGTGCGCGCGTGAAGTAGTCCTGCTCGTCGAAGGCGTCGATCTCGCGCTGCAGCGCGCGACGCAGCGGGAGCAGCTTCTCGGGGTTGGTCTGGGCGCGCAGCGTGACCGGTCCGACGTGCGACAGCGTCGTGTAGCTCATCCCCGCTCCGAAGGCGAGCCCCGAGTCCACGATCCGCTTCTGGAACCCGGTGCCCGGCAGGTTGAGCGCGGCGGAGAACAGATCGGCGGCATAGGTGAACGCCGTGTTGCGCGTGACGCTCGGTCCCTGCCAGGACATCGTCAGCGTGACGCTGCTCACGGGGCGCTCGACGACCACCGCTGCCGAGGCGGCGAGCGGAGGCACCGGTGGGATCGGATGCGTGCTGAAGGGATCCGCCCCCCGCTCCCAGTCGCCGAAGACCTCCTCGGCGAGGCGGAAGACCTCTGCCGGCTCCACGTCGCCCGCCAGGATCAGTGCGGCGTTGTTGGGCACGTAATAGCGCTGCTGGATGGCGGTCATCTTCTCGCGCGGCGTGGTCGCGATCACCTCGCGATTTCCGATCGTGTTCTTGCGGCTGAAGTAGGCGGGCGACCAGAGCAGCGAGTCCACCGCCTTGGCGAGCGCGAAGGGCGGGTTCGACTCGTTGCGGTCGTACTCACCGAGGACCACCGGCCGCTCTCGCTCGAGCTCCCCCTGGTCGAACAGGGGATAGCGGATCGCGTCGCGCATGAACTCGAGCCCTTCGCGCAGGTCGTCGCGGTGGAGCGTGAAGTAGTAGTTCACGCGCTCGGCGCTCGTGGTCCCGTTCCACGCCATGCCCAGCTCGCGCGTGCGTTCCAGCCAGCGCTCCTGGCTGGGAATTGCCCGGTTGGCCTTGAAGAACATGTGCTCGTACAGATGCGCGAGCCCCTCGTAATCGGGAGTCTGCGTGTAGGCGCCGTTCTTCACGTCGATCTCGATCGTGACGAGCGGGACCACCGGGTTGCGGTGGGCGACGACGCGCAGCCCATTGGGCAGCGTGCGCGTCTCCAGCGGCACGGGCGCCGCCGTGCTCGCGCGCGAGAGCGAGTCGACCCCGGCGATGCTGTCCGCGGAGGCGGCTCCCGAAGCCCCCACGCGGGCGGGGGGCTGGGGACGCAGCGCGGAGCAGCCGGCCAGCGCGGCGGCCAGGAGGAGCGCCAGGGCAGTCGGTCGCATCGGGATCTCGACAGGGGGAGGAAATGCTGGACGACTCGGCCGGACCCGTCGAAGATAAAGGAATGACCATGCTGGCGCTCCACACCTTCGGCGATTCGATCCTGGACTGCGCGGTCTACAACGCGCATGGGGTGCATCCCGGCGCGCTGCTCGTGCGCAACGATGATCGGCTGTTTCCCGAGTTCACGGGCCAGGACCTGAAGTCGCATGGAGGCGGGCACCTGCACCATGCCGCCGAGGACGGCGCAACGGTGGAGCGACTGGCGAGGCAGGCAGAGGACCTGCGGGTCGTCGAGCCCGCAATCGCGCTTCTCACGGTTGGCGGCAACGACCTGATGGGCTCGCGGGCGATTCCGGATTCGGGGTCGAGCGGTTCGCGCGGACGCTCGAGGATTTCCTGGAGCGACTGCCGATCCGCCCCGTGCTCATCGGGAACGTCTACGATCCCACCTGCGGCGACGACTCGAGCCACTTCCTGGAGATCGACGTCAGACGCGCGCGCGCGAACCATCGACGCGTGAACGAGGTTCTGGCGCGGCTCGCCACGCGCTACGGAAGGCTCGTGGATCTGCACGCGCATTTCCTCACGGGCGACCCGTCCTGGTTCACGCGGACCATAGAGCCCAGCCTTCGCGGCGCATCCGAGGTGCGGCGCGCGTTCCTTGGCGACGTCCTGGCCCTGGCCGCCGGGGAAGCGGCCGCCCCGGGAGCGGCCGGCGAGGAACCCGCTCCTTCCTGAGGGAGATTCGCCAGGGAATCGCCACCGCGCTCTCTTCGACGCGAGACGAGATGGACGGGACGTAGCGACCGATCCTTCCCGAATACATCCCGAACAATAGATTCCGGATCGTGAAGACCCCGGTCCTCTTCCACGTGGACATCGACGCCTTCCTGGCGTCGGTCGAGCAGATCGTCCATCCCGAGCTGCGCGGCAAGCCGGTGGCGGTGGGGGATGGGGTCGTGGCGTCCTGCTCGTACGAGGCGCGGGCGCTCGGCGTTCGGTCACCGATGCGGCTCTCCGAAGCACGCCGCATCTGCCCCCAGCTCGTCGTGCGCAAGGGACACGCGCAGGTCTCCCGGCG
>JACCXV010000232.1 GCA_013696835.1 Gemmatimonadota bacterium
GCGAAGTACTCGTCCTCGGGACGGCCGAGGTTCTCGAACGGGAGCACGGCAAGCACTTTCTCGCCGCTCGACTCCGCTGCGCGATTGGTGCTGCGCCACGCGAAGAGCACGCCCAGGCCAAGCAGGAAGCCGAGCGCCAGCGTGGCAAACCCGAGCGGCATGCTGCGGCGCCCGGGCAGTGCCTGCCGTGCGCGCTCCCAGACACCTGCGACCGGAAGCGGCGGCGGCTCGCTGCTCAACGCGTACAGCCGCCACTCCCCGGGCACCCCCTTGAGCACATGTGCGCCCCTGTCCGTGAAGTCGAGCTGAGATCCGGCCAGCGCCTCATGGACGGCCCCCGACACCAAAATTTCCCCTGCCGCAGCCTGGGCGCCCACTCGCGCGCCCACGTGAACGCCGAGCCCGCCCACGTCCCGGCCCTCGCTTTCCACTTTGCCGATGTGCACTCCGCTACGAATCTCGAGGCCGAGCGCGCGCAGCTCGCCCCGGATCGAGGCCGCGCAGCGGATCGCCTGCTCCGGCTCCTCGAACGTCGCAAAGAACGAGTCGCCAGCCGTGTTGACCTCAGATCCGGAGAACCGCCGCAGCTCCCTCCGCACGATTGCATTGTGCCGTCGGCGCAACTCCTGCCATGCGTCGTTGCGAAGATCCGCCGCGCGCTCGGTCGAGCCCACGATGTCCGTGAACAGCATGGCGAGAAATCGCTGTGACTTCATGGTTCTCTTGCTGCAATTTCTGAGGGAGGAGATCGCGGGCGGGGAACGGCCGTGCCCTCGCTTCTGTCCGGCAGGAGACGCTAACGACAGTCCTGTACGGAGGGAAGTAACTGTTCGGCAGCTCGCGGGCGAGCCGGCGGGGGGCCGTTCCCGCGCGGTCGGCACCCCTTACAGGAGTCGGCCCGTGAGGGGGATCGGCGGGTGGCGGCTGGTCCCGCACGGGGAGGTGCGACGACAGAACCGACCGAAAAAGGCTCTTCAGAGCCCTCGGTCATGGGCTCTCCAGGTCGGGGCGTGCCTCCAGGATACCGTCGATCGCTGCGCGCACGTCGGGGCCGACGGGCACCACGGACTCGCGGCCGTTCATTGCAGCGCTGGCATGGCTGCTGGCCCAGAAGGCTTGGATTGTTCCCATCCCCGGTTCGACGAAGCTCGCGTGACTGGAGGAGAACGTCGGGGCGGTCTCGATTGAGCTTGCGGCCGCGATCTCCGTGAGATCGAGAAGGCCGCTTCGAAGATCACCGTGCAGGGAGCCCGTTATCCCGAACACCTGGAACGCATGACCGGTCGCTGAAGGAGGCCGACATGGACATCAAAAGGAGCGGCTCCCAGCCATCCCGGAAAGGACCCACCGAGTATTTCACAGGCACGGTTCGGATCGATCCGCTGTTCGAAGCAGCCGATCCGGCACGCGTGGCGGGCGCGAGTGTGACCTTCGAGCCAGGCGCTCGGACCGCATGGCACATCCACCCACTGGGCCAGACCCTGATCGTGACGGCGGGCAGCGGCCTCGCGCAGCGCTGGGGCGGCCCGATCGAGGAGATTCGGCCCGGTGACGTGATCTGGTTCCCGCCGGGTGAGAAGCATTGGCACGGCGCAGCACGAACAACCACCATGACGCACATCGCCATTCAGGAACGGCTCGACGGCAAGGCTGTCGACTGGATGGAAAAAGTGAGCGACGAGCAGTAGCAAGCCTGACTCACATGAGGGAACTCGGTCGCGGACGCAGTCCGGCAGGAGTTCACGGCACGGCTGGCATATGGACGAGCGGGTGGTGACGCGGGCAATGCCAACGCACTCCGCACACAGCGAAATCCATCGCGGAGCTCTCCAGGCGGCGCGGCGGGCTGTTTTCGACATGCGTGCCAACGACGAGATCGGCGATGATGCCTTTCATCGGATCGAAGAGGAACTGGATTGGCTCGAAATGGCAGGTGGTACGCACCATTAGTGAATCGTACTCCGTCATGGAGGCTCCACCGAAAGCTGAGTGTCACAGGGCAAGTCGCGTGACCACGAGCCCGGCGCCTCGCCGCGTGGGCCGAGCTGGTCGAGCGCCTTCTCGGGCTCGCCCACGAGGATGTAGATGCGCGCGAGCTGGTGCTGAATGTAGGGACCGACGCGAGCGTCCTTTGCGACTGGCATGAGCGCTAACCCGCGCTGCCGCTCGCGCACCGCGTCGGCTTTGCGGCCCATGTAGGCGAGCGCGAGCCCGAGAAAGACATGCCCCCTGCGCGTCTGACGCGTCGCGCAGCTGCTCCTCATAAGCGAACGGGCCGAGTCGGCGTAGATGGCGGGCCGCGCCTGGTCGCCGCGAAGCGCGTAGGTCTGGGCTAGCACAATCCCCCATACGCCTCGGTCGTCGTCGAACGCATCGGGCCGAAGCCCGAGCAGGAGTCGCTGCTGCCCGTCGTCGAGCACCCAGGCGAGATCCAAATTCTGCGCCACATAGGCCGCAAGCACCGCGGGCTTCATCTCACTTCGTGCAGTGCGTAGCACCGCCCGCGCACCCGTGAGATTTCATGGTAGCGGGTTGGGCCTGCAGGCGATCCAAGTTACGAAGATCGGAGCGCGCTTCGGCCGCGCCACCGCACGAAAGCGATAAGCCCCTAGTAGTCGCGAGGGGCTTTCGGGTTTGCGGGGGACGCCGTACTTTGTCCTGTCGCCGGCGTTGCCGCCACGGTGGGGCTGCCCGTTTTCACATCACCAGGAGGGTGCTGAATGTGCGGGGCTGAGTGTGGAATCAGGATCGGTTCTCGTCTCATCCTCTTAGCGGTGCTCCTGGCGGTGGCGTGTTCGGACGAGTCCACGCCCCTGGCGAGCGACCCGCAGGAGGTCGGAGAGCTCGCGGGCAAACTGCCGCCGTGTCCGATCCCGCGGGCGCTGATCGACGCCTTCCCCGCGCGCCGGCTGCGGCAGGCGTTCACGTCGCAGTGCTCCAACATCGTCCGGCAGCGCGACAGCGGCCGGCTGGAAGACGCGGCCCTGAAGGCGAGCGACCTCATCGAGTTCGTCCTGACGCATGCCGGGCGGCTGAGGGGAGG
>JACCXV010000236.1 GCA_013696835.1 Gemmatimonadota bacterium
GGCCAGGAGCGCCGCGCACGCGAGAGCCACGACCGCGCGCCGGGCGGGCAGCGGCCGGCGGCGCGCGAGAGAGCTCCCGGGCGGCGAACCGGAGAGGGATCTCCCGGGTAAATGCTCGCGGAGGGAGCTCCGGAGCGCAGCGCGGGACACCGCTACACGGCCACGAGCAGCGCGGTAGCGTACATGATCGCGATGCCCACCAGCAGGCCGGCCAGGTTCAGGCCCGAGAACAGCGGGGCGTCCTCCCCCGCGTCGCGGCGGCCGAAGAGGCGTGCGACCTCGTACACCACCTGCAGGATGGCCCCCACCCCGATGCCCAGGAACACGGCGGCGGCGGTCGGGGAGTAGCTGAAGGCCCCGATCCACGTGCCGATGGCGGCCGGGAAACCGGCCAGGAGCGCCAGGAGCGCGAAGCTGCGCAGCGGGGGGCGGTCTCGCAGCAGGGGTGCCGCGATGCCGATGCCCTCCGTGATGTTGTGCAGGGTGAATCCGACGACCAGGAACGAGCCCAGCGCCAGCTCCCCCAGCGTGAAGGCGGCGCCGATGGCCAGCCCCTCGCCCAGGTTGTGCAGGCCGATCCCGAGCGCGATCAGGTACGCCACGCCGAGTGGAGTGAAGCCCTCGCGTCCGCGGCGCGTCCTCCCGAGAGTCGTTAGCGCGAGCACGGTCACGAGGGCGGCGAGGAACACAAGCGGCTCGGTCTGGTAGATGCCCGGCGTCTCGCGCGCGATCTCCAGCGCTTCCAGGATGGTGTCCACGGCGAGGAACACGAGCAGCCCGATCGTGAGCGCGAGCAGGAAGTCGATTCCGCGGTTTCCCACGCGCCGGAGAGCGGGATAGAGCAGCAGCCCGAGCACGATGGGCAGCACGCCCACGTAGATCCCGAGCAGACCGAACCGCGCCAGCGAATCCCACGAGAGCTGCGGCGTCTCCACCGCGACCGCGACCTCCCTGGCGAACGTCAGCCCCGTGGAGGTGAGGAGCTTCACCTCGTGCGGCTCACCGCGCACCCACGGATAGGGAATGTCGATCGTGGCGCGGTCCAGACGATCGAGGAGGTTTCCGGGCTGGATCCGGAACGACCAGAACGCCTCGTCGACCATGACCTGGCTGATCGTCGAGGGCTGTGGCCCCGAGTTGACGACGTGAACCCGCATCTGTCCCGCCGCCGGCAGCTCGATGCGGGTAACCGAGAGCTCCTCGAGCGGCGGCAGCGCGCGATCGTCCAGGCCGACGCCCCGCAGGACCAGGAACGCCAGCAGAGCGCCCACCGCGAGCACCGGCAGCACCGCCCCCGCGATCCAGCGAACCGACCCTCCCGACGTCGCTGCCGCCTCGGCCCGGCGCCCCCCCGCTGCCGCGCGGCCGCCCGTGCGCTCGCGCTGGCGGTCCGACGAGGACCGGATCTGGGGTGTCTCGGCTGCCTCGCGTCCATCTCCCCTCGCGAGCGCGGGGCTCGGGGGCCGGGAGGGATCCCCGGCATCGTCACCGCGGCCGGATCGTTCGCCGCGGCCGGCTCGCTCCGCGCGCCCTCGCCCGCGTCCCCCACGCCGACGCCTGCGCCTTCCCCCTTCGGCCGGGGACTCGACGTCGGTGGACTCCCTCAGATCGTCCATGGATCTCACACCGCTGCGCGGAAGAAGCCCGACCAGCCGAGCTCGGTGAACTCGCTCTGGTGGGCGTGGAACATGTAGTCCCCCGGCTCCTCGAGGGTGAGCTCCAGCACGTGGCGTTCTCCCTGGCAGAGCATCACCGTGTCGGTCAGCTCGTTGGACTCCAGGCTCGTCCCCGTGCGGAAGACGCGGAACATGCCGGCGTGCAGGTGGAAGGAGTTCACGGGATCGAACTCGGTCAGGTTGAGGAGGTAGATCCGCTGCAGCTCCCCCACCCTGACCTGAATGGGGTGGCGCTCGTAGTGGAAGGCGACGGTGTTGACGGCGTAGACTTCGTTCTCGCCGTCGAAGTCCGTGTCGAACCCGTTCATGACCATCACCATCTCGCGCGCCGGCGGTCTTCCACCCGGGGGATCCATGATGAGGGCGCCGTAGAGTCCCTTGTGGATGTGGCGCTTCAGCGGCTGGGCGTGGCAGTGGTACGGATGCAGCCCGAAGGGGCGGGCGGCGAACTCGTACGTGAAGGAGTCGCCCGGCTCGATCAGGGGGAACACGCCATCCATGGCGGGGGGGTGAATGCCGTGAAAGTGGATCGTGTGCGGATGCGTGCCCGCGTTCACGAGGCGGAAGCGCAGGAGGTCCCCTTCCGTGCAGCGGAAAGTCGGCCCCGGGACGGTGCCGTTGAACGTCCACGCCGGGAAGAAGAGCCCCGGCGCGATCTCGACCTCGCGGTCGGCCGCGACGACCGTCCACTCGCGCAGCGTCCGTCCGTCGGGAAGCGTCCGCGCCGTGCCGCGATCGAAGTGCTCCAGGAATGCCAGCGGGTCGAACGCACGGGTGTCCACGTCGCCCACGGTGGAGAGCTGGCCGTGTCCTTCCATGTCGCCGGGATGCCGGAGGCGCGGGAGAGAGGTCTGCTGGGCACCACG
>JACCXV010000026.1 GCA_013696835.1 Gemmatimonadota bacterium
GGGCCGTGCGCGGGGAAACCGCTGGCCGGCGACCAATCCACCGGGACGACGGGTCTCGTCGTCGGGGGCGCGCCCCTTTCGGAACTGCAGCAGATGTTTCACGGAGTAGCCCGATACGGAGAGATACCCGAATGCGAAGAGACAGAGGAAGGGCAGACCTCCATACTCCTGCGCCTGGATCGCGACACCGATCGTGAAGAGCGTGTACAGCCCGAGCAGCACCTCGGCCGCCAGGGTCCAGGTGAACGGGCTGCGGTAGCGTTTCTCGAGCCAAACCTTGCGCCGGTCGTTCAGGTTGTACTTGGGGGTCCTCAGAAAGGCGCTCTTCCGTCTCAGGAGCCCCTCGATCACAGCCTGCGTGTTCGAAACCCCCATGCCGATCGACGCTCCCATGAAGAGCGGGAAGTACAGCGCGCGACGGCGCCACCCGATTCCCACCGCCTTCTGGGCGGTCCAGTAGTACTGGAAGGTTCCGAAGAGCGTGAACAGGAAGTAAGCGGAGACGGGCCACAGCAGGCGCTTGTCGAAGTCGCGCGCGACGAGAACGACCGGCAGGTTCAGAAGCGCGAGCGTGACGAAGAACGGGAAGACGATGTTGCCGAACAGGTGCAGGGTCCCCTGAACCTTGAGCCACAGAGGGGTGGGTGAACGCCACAAGGTCGGGAGCAGCTTGCGGGCGGTCTCCATGGAGCCCTTGGTCCAGCGCGCCTGCTGCGCCTTCATGCCGTGGATCTCGGCCGGGATCTCGGAATCGCAGGTCACGTCCCAGAGATACTTGAAGCGCCAGCCCCGCAGCTGGGCGCGATAGCTCAGATCCAGGTCTTCCGTGAGGGTGTCGTGCTGCCATCCCCCCGCGTCTCGAATGCACTCGCTCCGCCAGATGCCGGCCGTGCCGTTAAAGTTCATGAACAGACCGCCCCAGTAGCGCGCGGACTGCTCCACGACGAAGTGGCCGTCCAGACCCAGGGCCGCGGCCCGGGTGAGGACCGAGAACTCGTCGTTCAGGTAGCTCCAGCGCGCCTGGACCATCCCCACCCGCTGGCCGTCGAAGTGCGGCAGGGTGCGGCGCAGGAAGTCGGCGGGAATCACGAAGTCGGCGTCGAACACCGCGACGAACTCGCCGGTGGCCGTCTCCAGGCCGTTGGCGAGGGCACCGCCCTTGAACCCCGTGCGGTCGGCGCGGTGGACGTGAACGATGTCGAAGCCCTTGCACCCGTACGCGCGCACGAGCTCGCGAGTGAGTTCCAGGGTCTCGTCCGTGGAGTCGTCGAGGACCTGGATCTGCAGCAGGCCAGGTGGATAGTCGAGCTCGCAAGCCGACCGGATCAGGCGCTCGGCGACGTACAGCTCGTTGAAGA
Source organism: Gemmatimonadota bacterium (assembly GCA_013696835.1). Classification (GTDB taxonomy): domain Bacteria; phylum Gemmatimonadota; class Gemmatimonadetes; order JACCXV01; family JACCXV01; genus JACCXV01. The sequence goes on from JACCXV010000026.1 coordinate 1,359, forward strand.
TCGGCAACTGCACTGTCACCGAAGGGGCTTCATCGTCCGGCAGGGGCGGCACGATCTCGTGCCGCTGGTGCTTGCGGAACAGAGTGACGAGGATGAATCGGTTCAGCCCGAACGTCGAGAGGACCAGCAGGCAAAGCCCATACCCGACGAGGATCAGCTCCGCACCCATGCTATGACGGTCACCTTTCTGTAACGGATCGCCCGCAGGGCAGGGAAAAACTTGCCCACCCAGCCGCCCGGAGGCCGGCCCCCGTAACCCCATATGGATGAAGGAACCAACGAGAATCGCGTAAGCTAACGGCCTCGATTCCGCTGGGACATGGCAAGACTCATTCCCCGCCACGGCCGCCCGTGCCTGGCGCCCCACGGCTGCCACGTACCCCCTCGCCACGGCACACGTTCTACCCCGTTGCTGGCAACGGGTCCCTCCGCCCTGTCACACATTCGTCAGCTCAGGGCACGGCCAGGTCGGCCTCTCCCATGTCGACTTCGATCTCGGCGGCGCCCGCCGGTCTCAGGTACGCGGTCAGCCGGTAGGTCCCGGCGGGATGGCCAGGCGACAGGATCTCATAGGCCGAGGCCGTCGGGGCGCGCAGCGTATTCGACTCGCCAGCCGCCAGGGTCACGTTCACGATGGCCTGCGTGCACCCGAGCCCCCCCACCTGATCCCAGACTCTCTCGTCGGCGCGGTACGCCCGCAGGAGAACCACGCACCCGTCGGGAAACGCCAGGGTCCGCTCACCATCCGATCTGTTGGTCAGGGTGACGGAGCCGGCGAGCTGAACCGGGAACGACTCCAGGACCAGGAGCTCGCCGCGGTACTCGATGGCCCCGACGGTGCGCGTGCCCGCGGGGTCGGGCCGCAGCGGCTCGCGCGAGGGTTCGCTCTTGGAGGCACAGCCGATGGCCAGGAAGAGCAGGAGCGCACTCCCCCTCGCGTTCCTTGATCCGGCGTGTTGAAGCCTAGAGCTTGCTGCCATGGTCACTCTCCTGCTGCACGTTTGCTTCGTATTCGTGGTGCTCGGATCGAAGCTCCTGATCGCGCTCTGGGTGATCTACTACCTGTTCCCTCGCAGCCGTGAGTGTCCACGCTGCGACGCGGACACGCTTTCCCTCCGCATGGGGTGGGTTCGGCGGCTGGCGGGCGGTTTCCTCTTCCTCGGAAGGGTCGGCTACCGCTGGTGCGCGGAATGCGGATGGACCGGATTCGTCCGCCACTCGAGCCCCCTCGAACGGCCTGCCGGCGAACGAAGCGGCCGTGGCGGGACGGAGGCAGGTTCCCTCGAGCGCTCCGGCTGAGCCGCGCGAAACCTCACGAGGCCATCGCCTCCAGCCGTACGAGGAGGCCCCGCCGGATCTCACGCTCGGCCGCGCGCGCCAGACCGGACTCGTGGGCCAGTCCCCTCAGGCGCGTTCTCTCCTGGACCTGATCCAGCCGGTCCAGGGCGCCCGCCGTTCGGCCGTGAGCATGATCCAATCGCGCCAGCAGGATCTCCGCCTGCATCTCGGCCCAGCCGATACCCGCACCCAACGCGCGGGAACGCGCCTCCAGCAGAGAGGCCTCCGCCTCTCCGAGTGCTCCCGTGCGGAGCTGAAGCTCGCCGAGGTTGTTGCCCACGACGGCGCGCAGGAGGGGCACGTCGAACCGGCTGGCAAGCGCGAGCGCCTCGCGGAGCAGGCTCTCCGCCCCGGCGGGGTCGCGGCCCTCCATCGCATTCAGCCCCAGCTCGTTGAGAAACCGCGCCTCGTGCTCCAGGTCGCCGACGCGGCGGGCGATGACGAGTCCCTGCCGGGCGTAATCCGCGGCCCTGACGAGATCGTGCTCGTGCTCGTGGTAATAGGCGGAGAGGTCCAGGTACGCTCGAAACAGCAGGTCGGGGCTGCCGAGTCGGAGCGCTCCTTCGAGCAGGGCGACGTACTCGGTTCGCGCGCGCTCGAAATCTCCCCGCTCGAAGTGAAGGTTCCCCAGGCCCGCGTGGCAGCGGGCCGCGAAACGCTCCTCCCCGGCGGCGACCGCGGTCGCGTGGGCCGCTGTGTAGATCGCCTCGGCTTCGTCGAGCCGCCCCGTCTTGCGCGTCACCCTTCCCAGCCTGAAGGCGGTTCCGGCCTCCGCGCCGGCCCTTCCGGCGGGCGGGAAGCGCCCGCTGGCCGCGAGCTGACAGCCCCACAAGAGAAGGAAACGGGCGCGCTCGAGGTTCACCGGCGACGGCTCCCGGTGCTCCAGCTCGGAGGCAGCGGCGGCGAGCTCGTCGAGGGCGCCGGCGAGGTCTTCCCGTTCCGCTGCCCCTCGCATGGCGGCGAGCAGCCTGACGAGGCGCTGGGACCCTCCATCGGCGGGCTGCGCCTCGGGCGCAACGGGCGCCTCGACTGCGCCACTGGAGCCGTTCACGAGCGACAGGATCAGCAGTGGCAGCTCGACCGCCAGCCTGTCCCACGGGTGCTCGCCGGGAACGGTTGGCGAAACGGTGAGAGCGGCCCGGGCCGCGTACCGGTCCTCGCTGGATTCCCGCAGCGTCTCCCGCACCGTCTGCTGGACGAACCGCCGGAGATCGTCCTGGGCCTCGCTCGCCGCGAGGACCGTGGGCGGGCGACCGGTCAGCACCCAGTCGATGTCGATCCCGAACTCGGTCGAGAGCCCGGCCAGAAACCGATAGGAGCCGGGAATCTCGCCTCGTTCGTAGCGACTGATGTGGGGTTGGAGGTACCCCAGCCTTTCCCCTACCTCGCGCTGCGACAAACTCCCGCGCGCCTGCCGAAGGCGGTGAGCCACGGCGCCCGGATCGTAGCCGCCAGACGAGATCATCGGATCGGCCGCTTTCTGGCGAGGGAAGTGCAGCTCCTGAGGTCGATGGGGAGCCGCGGTACATATATTTGTTATGTATTTCACGGAGGTTGTCAAGTCTTGGCCACGCCCCGTTCCACAGAAGTTGATGGGTGTTGAGCGTAGGCGACCCCAAGAAATTGTTGACACGGCTTCGGAAGTCGTTTTTGTTATGACGAGGCCAGGCTATCAATTGGACAGCGGGTGCGCCCAGCCGCAGCGTTCGCGGGCCTGCCCCAGCCGCCAGAGAGGCACACTGAAATGACATCCGAGCGTGCGCTTTTCGACGCCGCCGAGAACCGCTCCTCACGCCACGACCTGATTCGCTCTGCCTGGCTCGTCTTTCCGCTCGCTCTGATCGCGGGCTGCGCCGGCGGCGCGGGTTCCGATGGAGCCAGGGACGAGCAAGCGGGTCTCACTGGCAGCGAGGGCAGGGGGCGCGTGGAGGGCAGGGTGACGATCGGCCCTCTCTGCCCCGTCGAGCAATTTCCGCCCGATCCGTCCTGCCGTCCCACACCTGCCACGTACGCAGCCGTGAAGATCCTGGTCGAGGCTCCGTCGGGTGAGATCCTTCGCGAGGTCGCGCTCGACGACGAGGGCCGCTACACGGTCGACCTGGAACCCGGTTCCTATCTGATCGACACGAACTCCCACGGATACGGAATCGGCCGCGGTGAGGAGGACGGAGGCGGGAACAGCGGTGATTCGGTGGTGACTGGCGGGGGCGGACTCTCGGAGCCGCCCGGGAATTCTCCACCGGGCCCTCCCGACACGACATGGACGGTGCCCCCCGACACCGGCTGGACGGTGCCCCCCGACAGCGGCTGGACCGCTCCCATCGACAGCGGCTGGACCATCCCCACCGACAGTGGCTGGACCGCTCCCGGCGATAGCGGCTGGGTAACTCCTGGAGACAGTGGCTGGGCCGCTCCCGGTGACAGCGGGGGTGGATCGCCGACGGAACCGGAACCCCCGATCCCCCCTGACACGCTCTGGCCGGATCCGGCCGATCCGGCATGGCCCGAACCGGGACCGGGCTTCCCTCCGCCCGAGCCGTGGGATGGACGCGACTCCGTGGGCGTGGAGGAAGGGCCGCACACCTCGCTGCCTGTTGCCGTGGACGTGTCGGCTGGCGAGACCGTGCGCATCGATATCGACATCGACACCGGGATTCGCTAACCTTCGGTCATGCGTCTCCTTCGTGCCATCCTGTGGGGATGCCTCCTCACGATCGCCAGTGGGATCGGCATCTCCGCCTGTTCCAGTGGCGGCCCGGACGACGAAGTAGGCACGCCGCTCGGAACCGAGACCACGGACAAGCCCCAGGGGGGTGGCCGGGGCTCCCACGGAACGAGCAACGACTGAGGCAAGCCCGATTCGACAGCTGCGAAGGCCCCGCCCCCCAATGGTGGCGGGGCCTTCGTGTTTGCGGGAGCGCACGACGGCCCGGGGCCAGCGCCCCGCTGGCAGGCGTATACTTCCGGCTCGTGGCGCCCCCCTTCTCAATTGCTCGAAAGAGGTTGCACATGCCATCTGGATCCCGCGCTCGCCGTGCCCGGCGAGTCGCCCTCGCGGGGCTCGCCCTCGCGCTCCCGCTGCTGCTTCTGCGGGCGGCCGCCCTGCCCTTGCACGGCCAGGAAGGACGGCCCGCTCCGGGTGACAGCGCGGCTGGCCTGGACACGACCGGGGCGCGTGGCGAAGCCGACCGCCTCGGCCCGCCGCTGGCCGGCGAACCGATCGTGGTCACCGTCACCCGCGCCGAAGAGGACGCGCAGCGTGTGCCGGCGGCGATCTCGGTCGTTGGAGCGGAGGACGTCCAGGCGGCTCAGCGCACCCTCACCTTCGACGAGGCGCTGGCGCGCGTCCCCGGCACCTTCGCGCAGAACCGCAACAACTTTTCGATCGGGGAGCGGCTGTCGATCCGCGGCTTCGGCGCCCGAGCGGGCTTCGGCATCCGAGGCGTGAAGCTGATCGTCGACGGGATCCCGCAGACGCTGGCGGACGGGCAGAGCGTGAGCAGCAACATCGACCTCGCCAGCGCCGGCCGTATCGAGGTGCTGCGCGGTCCGTCCTCCTCGCTCTACGGCAACGCGGCCGGCGGCGTGGTGGACATCCAAACGGAGGCGCCGCCGGAGCAGCCCACGCTTTCCTCGCGCTTCACGGCCGGGAAGTTCGACCTGCAGAAGTACGAAGTGCAGATAGCTGGCAAGGCGGAGCGGCTCGGCTACGTCGTGAGCACGAACCGACTCGATTACAACGGGTTCCGCGGCCACAGCCGCGTTCAGAGCAGCCTTGCGAACGCGCGCGTGACGTTCGACGCCGACGAGCATTCGCGTTGGGCTGTGGTCCTGAACTACAACGACACGCCCGTCGCCGAGAGCCCCGGCTCGCTGACGCGCGAGCAGGCAGACTCGTTGCCGAGCCAGGCGAATCCGCGCAACGTCGCCACGGAGTCCGGCGAGTCACACCACCAGCTGCAGGCAGGGCTCGGGTACACGCGCGACCTGGGCGGTCAACGCCACCTCTCGGCGCGGCTGTACGGTTTGGACCGCAAGGTCGCGAACCCGCTGCCGTTCGCCTTCATCGACCTGGAGCGGTTCGCGGGCGGTGGAGGGCTCCAGTACGTGCATGGCGCTCCGCTCCTCGGGACCGACAACCGCCTGACCGTGGGCATCGACGTTGACGTGCAGAGCGACGACCGGCGCAACGTCAACAACGACGCCGGCCGGCGGGGTGAGGAGCGGCTGCTGGACCAGGACGAGGGCGTGACCGCCATCGGAGTGTACGCGCAGGACGAGGTTCGCCCTCACGAGCGGCTCGAGCTTACATTCGGCGTGCGCTACGACCGCGTCCGCTTCGACGTGGACGACCGGCTGCCCGAAGACGGCGACGACTCCGGCGCGCGGACCCTGGACGACGGCTCGGTTGAGGTGTTCGGGCTGGGCGTCAGCCCCCTCGCGGGGATCCGCTACGGCATCACGCCTGCCATCAACGCGTATGCCAACATCGCCACGTCGTTCCAGACCCCGACCACGACCGAGCTGGCCAACCGTCCCCAGGGGAGCGGCGGCTTCAATCCGGACCTCGAGCCCCAGAAGGCCGTCAGCTACGAGCTCGGGTTGAAGGGCCTGCTCGGCGAGCGCGTGACGTTCGACCTCGCCGGGTTCCTGATCGACGTGCGGGACGAGCTGATCCCGTTCGAGGTGCCGGACCAGCCGCAGCGGCAGTTCTTTCAGAACGCGGGCTCTTCCCGTCACAACGGCTTCGAGGCGAGCCTGGACGCGCATCTCGCGGGAGCGCTGCACGGCCTGGTTGCCTACACGTACTCCAACTTCTTCTTCGACGAGTTCAGCACGGGCGACGCCGACTTCGGTGGCAACGACATCCCTGGCGTCCCTCCCCATCGCGCCTTCGCTCAGCTGGCCTGGCGAGACCCGGGGAGCGTCTTCGCGACGGCCGAGGCCGAGTACGTGGACGAGTACTTCGTGGACGACGCGAACAGCACCCGGAACGACTCCTACGTGCTCGTGCGGCTGCGAGGCGGGATCACGCGCGAGTTCGCCGGCCTCGAGATCCAGCCGTTCGCCGGCATCGACAACCTCTTCGACGAGGAGTACTCGGGGTCGGTGGTCGTCAACGCCGTGGGGAGCCGCTTCTTCGAGCCGTCGCCCGGCCGCAGCGCCTACGGCGGGATCAGCGTGGCCTACGCCTTCTGACGAAGGTCCTGCGCATGCCCCCTCACGCGCCTTCCTTTCTTCGTCCAGGTTGAGCGAAATTAGGGTCGCGCTGCGTCCGTCAGTTCTCCGGCCGGACCTCGCGCCGAACCGAAGGGACCTGGACCAGGAGCATTCATGAGAGCAGAAAAGAGCGTCGGCGACGTCGGCACCAAGCTGCTGGGGATTCGCGGGGACCTGGACCAGCGCGGCTTCTCGAAGCGCGTCAAGGTGAGCCAGCAGGCGGTGAGCAACTACGAACGCGGGAACGTGCCGGCGTCCTGGGGTTTCCTGCGCCGCCTCAGCCGCGAGTTCAGCGTCGACCTGAACTGGCTGCTCGCGGACAAGGCCGCTGCCGCGCGCTCGTCATCCACGCAGGCTGACAGCCTGAGGCGCACCAACGGAGTTCATCCGCCGCTGCGCGACAACCGACCGCCGGGGTGGCCGAGGGCATTCCTCGACCAGCCGGCCCTCGGCGAGACGGACCCCGTCGAGGTCGTGCTGCACGTCTTCCTGCTTTACCTGGCGACGGAGCCGGCGGACGCACGCACGCGGCTCATGGCCGACCTGCAGCGCCTCGTCGCGGACGCCACGGGACGTGCTGCGAGCAGCCCGCCGGACACGTGGGCCAAGGAGCGGGAAGCGCTCTACGGCGCGATCGCGAGAGACGATCGACGCGGGGCGGCGGAGGGCGCGATCCTTCTAGGTGAGCGGGTGGAGAGCTCCGAGGAGCGCAGCGTCATGCGAGATGCGCGCAAGCTGTATCTGTTCGCGGTCGGGCTCGCGAAGCTGCACCGCTGGGTGGACCTCGAGGTGCAGGGCTCGGGCCTCGTCGCCAGGACCCTTCGGAAGGAGGGCCGCTGGGAAGAGTCTGAACGGTACTATGAGGAGGCGATCCGCGCCTTTCGGCGAGAGGATGCAGCCGGCGGTGCCGACGCTCCTGGTGGGATCGAGGCTACGGTGTCGCCCGAAGCGCGGACGAGCGTGCTGCTCGGGTACGGCCACGTCGCCAAGCAGCGGGACGATCTCGCGACGGCCCGGGAGCGCTACCTGGCGGCGCTGGAGTCTGCCATGGCCAGCACGGACAAGAGCTTGCGTGGTGACGTCTACCTGGACCTGGCGAGCCTGGCGATCCGCGAGGAGCAGTGGGAGAAGGCGCTCGACTTCGTGCGCAAGGGAAAGGAGCTTGCGGCCGAGACGCGTCGCGACGATCTCCTGATCGACCTGCGGGTGAACGAGGCAGAGGTCTTGCGGGCGCAGCAGCGCTACGACCGCGCCGAGGCCGTGCTGCGTGCTGTGATCGTCGAAGCCGAACATTCCGCGCCGCGGGCCTTTCCTCTTGCCGCCTCGAATCTCGCGGAAGTGCTGGTCGACTCCGGGCGAGTCGAGGAGGCGCTCGCTCTCCTCGAGGACACGGAAGACGCCGCCGAGGCCCTCGGGCACCCCAACAACATCGCGCTCCGCAGGCTGCTGCGCGCGCGCATTGCGAAGGCGCAAGGCGATGACGACGCCGCGAACGCCCATCTCATGCACTGCCTGCGCTATGCCGCCAACCGCGGGTTGACGGAGGAGTTCGACATCGCCGCCGCCCGTCTGGAGGGCACCAGCGGCAGGCCGGTACCCTCCTGAAAGATGCGTGGGTGACTCGCGTCACCCACGCCAGCTCGACGGGTGGGCATTTCCTGGGGGGTCAGTGGTTGCTCGTGCTCGTGTTGCCGTCCTGCAGGACCGGCCGGGCGCCAGCCGGCTCGGTGGGACTGGCCGTATCCGCACAGGCAGTGACTATGGAAATGGTCAACGCGAGCACGAAGAAGGCGAAAGTGCGCATGGTGCCTCCACGAAGAAGGTGACTCACAGGACCGCGGGATTGCCCGCCGTCTCACGAGCTACCCGAGGTGGGGCCAGTAAGTTGAGCACCTCAGATGTCGTGCGCGCGCGCGGAGAACGGCAGGAATCGAGCGGTCGCGGGCACGGCTTGCAAGCATCGTACCCTGGCAGGCTTGGGAAGCCTTGAGCTAAGAGTGTCAGAGTGGGAGGAAACGCACAAGGAAATGCTTCAAAGGCCTCTGAGCGCTCGACAACGATCGCTCGCCCGCGCATCCGCGAGCGAACCCCGCTCACCGACGTTCGCTCCAGGGGGACCGGGGGACGTAGAGCGGAGGGGCTAGAAGAACGGCAGCGACTAAACGCCCTTATTTTTTTGTGCCTATTGACCAATTCAATGGTTAACGGATTGCCGGACGGTGTCGATGTCGGCAAGCGCCTCGGCGCCAGCTCGGGGCGGAAGCCTCTCCAGTCGTCTTTGGAACAGGAGAAGCTCAATTGACGCTGCGGGTGCGCGAGGAGCGCGGAACGTACGAGCTCGCTGGCGTCGTCTCCCGAAAGTACAGTGATGGGCGGGCTCCGAGCCGCGTCGGCGTCTTCACGACGCACCTCCCGGAGGTGACTTTGGGAACCCCGCGGGAGCTCACGGGAAGCGTCTTCGAAGTTCTGGGCAGGATCCTACCGCCCACAGCAGGCGGGGAGGACGCCGCCTACCGGGTCGTCCTGTCAGTGGAGCAGCGCGGGCAGATTCTGTGGACGGGCGTTCCGGCGGAAGGAGGCGAGGGGCTGCTTCGGCACGCCCCGCAGCGTTTCCTCCATCGATTCACCGTCAGCGGGGAGCCGGCTTAGCCCAAGAGCGGCGTCACCAGGCGTAGCGGAGGCCCGCGTAGACCCTGCGGGGAAAGCCCGGCGTGAGGAACGGATCGATGGCGTTGGGATCGCCCGGGCCCAGGACGTTGGTGGCCACGATCCCGTAGGTCTCGTATTCGCTGTCGAGCAGGTTCTCCACGATGGCGAAAGCGACGACGGGCCCTAGCTCGCGCTGCAGCGTGGCGTCCAGGACCATGTAGGGATCGAGCTTGTCGTCGGGGCGCGTGTTCGACTCGTCGCCCTGGAGCCATTGGCTGCCGACGAGAATCCCGTCGAGCGAAAGGGACCAGGGGCCCTTCTCGTAGTCTGCCCCGAAGTTCAAAGAAACGTTCGGGACCACGCTGAACTCATCCCCCGGCTCCACCTCTGTGGGTCCGCCCCCCTCCCCGTCTTCCTCGGCCGGATCGCTGCCCCCCTCGTCGTCGTCGTCACCGAGGAGGGCGGACGCCAGGAGCTCGCTCGAGCGGAACGTCGCACGCGTGAGCGCCAGACCGCCGGTGAGCGCCAGCTCCGGCCCGGGTGCCGCCGACAGCGTGAGCTCCGCCCCCTGGCGGCGCGTGCCACGCACGTTCGTGAAGAAGCCGCGCGTAGACGGAGGCAGCACCACGTTGAAGATGTCGTCCTGGACCTCGGACCAGTACAGCACGGCTTCGGCACTGAACGGCGCGGTGAGGTAGCGGATGCCCGCCTGCCACGTGTCGGCGCGCACCGCGCCCAGCGGCGGATCCGCACCCAGCTCGAAAGGAAGCGGGCATGGATCCTCCGGGTCCGAGCAGGTGATCTCGAGGATCACAGGTGCGCGAAAGCCCCGGCCGTAGCTTCCGAAGACGCCGGTCCGCTCGTTCAGCAGGTAGTCCAGCCCGGCCACCCCCGAGAGCTCGCCGTAGTCGTTCGTTCCGCTTCCCTCGGGGTCGAGGAAGTCCAGGAACGGAACGTGGACGTGGTCGAAGCGCAGCGATCCGGTGAGCGCGAGCCGCTCGGTGGCGGGCCACCACGCCTGTCCGAAGACGCCGGCGTTCTCTTCCTCCGTCCCCACGCTCTCCGTCAGGCGCTCCTCCACGTCCGGGAAGAAGCGGCTGGGAAGCTGGAAGATCCGGATGTCCACGTCGTTGCGGACGTACTCGGCACCCACGGAGAGGACGGGCCCGCCGCCGCCGGCGCCCGGGCGGAAGGTCGCCTGGGCCGTGGCGCCGTAGGAGCGAATGTCCGTCAGGCCGCGGAAATCGGCCTCGGAGATGTTGGCGTTGAACTGGTCCACGTCCAGGAAGCGCCCGTAGGCGTTCAGGCCCAGCGTGGCCCGGGGCGTGAGCTCGCGCGTGAGGGAGCCGACCAGGAAGTTCAGGTCCGGGCGATAGAAGTCGCCGCCCGTGAAATTGATCTCGCGGGGATCGTCCACGCTCTCGAACTCGTCGGGAACGGGCCCTCCATCGAGCCAGGAGCGCGGCAGCGACCCCGGCTGCTGGATGTCGTTGTCGGCGCGCGTGTAAGAGACCCACGCGTCCGTCCCTCCGGCGCGGTAGCCCAGCTTCGCGAATCCCTGCTGCAGCTCCGCCTCGGTGGCCTGCCGCCAGCCGTCGCTGCGATGGTAGCGGCCCGACGCGTAGTAGTCGAAAGCGCCCCGGGAACCCTCGGCGGTGCCGTGTCCCTCCAGACGCCCAAAGGATCCCGCGCCCACCTCGAGCTCGGCGGCGAAGGGCCCGCGGCCGCGGCGCGTGCGCACGTTGGCGGCACCGGCCAGCGTGTTGCGTCCGAAGGCACCGCTCGGGCCACGGATCAGCTCGATGGCGTCCACGTCTTCCATCGGGATCAGGTCGAACTGGACCTGGGACGCGTCCGGCTCGTTCACGCGCACGCCGTCCACGAATACGCTCAGGCTCTGCGGCAAGCCCACCACGGGCGAGACGGTGAAGCCCCGCAGTCGGATGTCCGGCTGGTAGGGAGATCCGAACTGGTCCGCGACCGTCACCCCCGGCAGGCGCACGAGCGCATCCGCGATCGTGAGCGAGGCTTCCTCGCGCACCTCCTCGCCCGGCAGGACCTGCGCGCCGTACGGCAGACGTCCGAGCGGGATCCCACCCATGCCCAGGCGGCTGATCTCGACGAGGATCTCGGGGGACAGCAGGACCTCGGACGTGGGCCGGGTGCGCTCGCCCGGCAGCGAATCGCTCGGCAGCCCACCGGCCGCTGGCTCCTGAGCGGCGGCGCTCGTCGCCAGCAGGAGCGCGGCCATGGCCCCCATGGCCGTTACGGGAGTCACGCTCGTCATGTCAGATGCCCTCGCTGGGGCCCGTTCCGTGCCAGCGCAGGCTGTCGCCGGTGCTGAAGCTGCGCGTACGGTCCTCGTCCTCGTAGAGCAGCACGCGATCCACCTTCTCGCCCCCCGTGGGACTTAGGGTGAGGATTCCGTCGTCGTCATGTCCGCCTCCATCGTGATCGGAGCAGCAGACGTCCCGCACCCGCAAGCCGCTGCTCGCCAGGGTCCGGTCGCTCGAGTACTGCGCGGCGCTGCCGCCCTTCAGCGGGGACCCGGCGAAACGCAGCACGTCGCCGGGCGTGAGGTCGCCGCTCGCGTTGCCGTCCTCGTACAAGGTGAGGGAGAGGATCCGCTCGGAGACACTGACGGTGACCACCCCATCGTCTCCAGGACCGCCGCCGTCCAGGTCCCAGCAGCACAGGTCACGTACGGCAGGGGCAGCCGCGAGCGAGTCCGCGTCGGGCAGGGCCGCGTGCGGGCTGCTCGTGAGTTGCACGACCCCGATCACCGCCGCCGCGAAGCCGGCCGCTAGCACCAGCCAGGGGCCCCGGGAGTGGCGCGGACCCTCCCCGCATGCCGCCACGGCCTTCAGGCGCGCCCACCCTTCCTCCACATCCACCGGCAGCTCGAGGTGACGCAGCAGGGTCGCAGTCTCCTGCGCCGCGCGTCGTGCACGCACGAGATCCTCGCGGCAAACCCGGCAGCGCCTTGCGTGGCGATGCAATCGCCATGCGCCCAGTCGTGACGCCTCGCCGTCGACACAGGCCTGGAGCTGACCGGGATCGGGATGGCGGCGTGGGTCGGGAGGCAGAGGGTCGCGATCATGCACTGGCGACACGCCCACTCTCCTCCGCTTCGAGCCTCTCGTGAACCTGCAGGAAGCGCCGTTGCGCGCGTGTTGTCAGCGAGCCGATCGATGAGGGTGCAAGCTCGAGGCGCTCGGCGATCTCGCGATAGCTGAAGCCGTCGTTGCGCAGCAGCAGAAGATGCCGGTCTCGCAGCGGCAGCGCGGCGAGCGCCCGGCGCACGCGGGCGGCCACGTCCTCGCGCAACAGGCGGGCCTCGGCCTCGAGGCTCTCGCCTTGCTGCGGCACGGCCGCTACCAGCATCAGCCGTCGCCCCCGACCTGCCACTTGCCGGGCGTGGTCACGAAGCAGGTTCTCCGCGACCGTGAAGAGCCAGGCGGGAGCGTGACGTGGCCGTGCAGCGAGGAGTCGCACGAACGCCTCCTGCGCGAGGTCCTCGGCCTGATCGTGGTCTCCGAGGCGTACGTGGAGGAATCGCACGAGCTGGGGATACCAGGTTTCGAAGAACGCTCTCATGTGCTCCTGGGAATGGCAGCCATCCCACGGAAGACGGTCGAAGGGGGTGTTTTAGGACAGGCTGGCGCCGGCGTTGTCGAAGGCCGTCGTGAAGACGGGTCGGGAAGCTCCGATCCACCCCCGGGCGCGCTCGGCGAGCTCGGCTGCTGCTTCCTCGCCGCCAACGACCGCGAAGACGGCGGGACCCCACGAGCTCTGGCCGGCCCCCGCCGCCCCGGCATCCTCGAAGCGGCGCACGAGATCGCCCACTTCGGGAGCGGCATACATCGAGCCCTGGATTGGCCTGAAGCACTCCCCCACCCTCCGCTGCAGCTCCGACAGGCGCCTGCCAAACGTCACGATGTCGCGCTCGACGAGCGCCGGCAGCACGCCCAGGAGCAGCAGGTGCGCCATGCGCCAGACGGTCTCCGCGGGCGGCGGCGTGAGACGCGCGAACGCGGCGCGCTCCTCTTCCCCACTGAGGCCTGCCTCCACATCGGGCAGCGCGATCACGCAGCGCCACTCGGGGGGGACGGGGAAGCGCCCGAGCAGCGGCGCCGCTCCGGCCCCGCGCGCACCGGTCCCGGGACCCGACACGCGCTCCCGCCGATGTCCACCGTCCACCACGAAGCCCCCGCCCTCGAACGTCCAAGTGCCCACGGCCGAGCGGCGGCCGCGACCGGTGGCAGCAG
>JACCXV010000260.1 GCA_013696835.1 Gemmatimonadota bacterium
ATGCAGGAGTGCGCGTCGGGACCGGGCACCCAGCACCTCACCACGGCCTCCCGTGGCGTGTGCGCGTTCGAGTCCCGAGTGGACGGGACAGGGGAGAGGCTCGAGCGCTTTCGACTGGCGGGCATGCCGGGCCTCCCGGCGTTCCTTCCGGAGACGCAGGATCCTCCCCGCGCTTCCCGCTCCTGCTGGGCGGCCGGCTGCTGGTCTGCACCACCCACGCCTGACTCCGCGGCGCACCCCCTGCTGATCTGATCCCCTTCCCGCTCTCCCGGCGGGATCAAAGCCCAGACATTCGTTGGTGAAGGCCCGGTGACGTGCGCCCTCGGCCGGATGCGCAGGTGGATCTCCCTGCTCCGGCGTGTCGTCGTCACGCCTGCGCTTTCCTCACGCCCGACCTCCGCGAGGATCGATGCATCACACCTGTGTTCTGCTCCTGGCCGCCCTGGCCTGGATCGTCGTTCCGGCCACGTCGAAAGGGCAGGAGCCCGGAAGTCCCCTGGACCGCCTGGTGCGGGAAGCCTTGATCCGCAATGCCGACGTCGCGGCGGCGCTCGCCCGCTGGGAGGCAGCCCGACAGGAACCGGCGCGCGTCGGCTCGCTGGTCGATCCGGAGCTGATGGTGCAGGTGATCCGCTTCCGCGACCGAGGCCTCGGGCTGCAAAGCGAGGGCGAGACCTGGTACAGCCTGCGGCAGTCCGTCCCCTTCCCCGGGAAGCTCGGTCTCCGCTCCGGCGTGGCGCGTCGGGAGTCGGAGATGGAGGGTCGCGGCTACGACGCCCTGCGCCTCGACCTCGTGCAGGCGGTGCGGCTCGCGTACTACCGCGTCCTTCACGCCGACGCGCTCGAGCACGTCGCGCGCGAGAACCAGGCCCTGATGGAGCGCGCGATGGAGATCGCGCGTACGCGCTACGAGGTCGGCTCGGCCCCCCAGCAGGAGCTGTTGCTCGCGCGCCTGGAGCGCACGCGCATCGCGAACGACCTCGCCGATTACCGGCGCATGCGTGGGGTGGCCTCGGCGGAGCTCGACGCTCTTCTCTCCCGCCCGGTCACCGTGGCGTCGATGGGAAGGGAGTCAGCTGGAGGGGTACTGGGGGACGACGACCTCGAGGCCGCCGTCGCGGACGTGCGCGAGGCAGCGCCTGACCTGGACTCGCTCCAGGCCCGGGCGCTTTCCCAGCGGCCGGAGATCGCCGGCGCCAGGCTGGCCACGGCGCGTGACACGCTCTCGATCCGCCTAGCGCACAAGGAGTACCTGCCGGACTTCGTGCTCGGGCTGGAGTACTGGGTAGGCGAAGGCGAGAACCCGTCGCCGCGTCCGGACGAGCGCTACGTCCTCGACGTCGGGATCACCGTCCCGTGGATCTGGAAGGGCCAGCACGACGCCGCCGTGCGCCAGGCGAGGGCACGCGCTCGCGCGAGTGGGAGCGGCCTCGAGCAGGCGATCAATCAAGTCCGCCGGGAGGTGGAGACGGCCGTTGCCGAGGTCGGCGCCGCCGCCGAACGGGTCCGCAACTTCGAGGACGCGATCCTCCCTGAAGCCGGGCTCAACCTGCAGGGCGCCACCGAGGCCTACCAGACGGGAGAGGCCGGCTTCCTGACGCTGCTCGACAGCCAGCGCAGCCTGAACGAGCTCCGCATCGCGTATCACACGGAGCGCATCGAGCTGCTCATGGCCGGGGCGCGCCTGCAGCGGGCGGTGGGCGACGCTCCCCTCGTCGGCGGGAGTCTCGAGGCCGGCGGTCCCGCGCCAGGAGCGCCACGGCCGGAGCGTGAGCCGTCTTCCGCCGCACTGGAGGAGGTCCGATGACAGGCAGACTCCGCAAGCCGCTGGTCACATTCGCCGCCCTGCTCCTGGTGCTGGGGCTGGGGGGAGCCGCGGGCTGGTGGCTCGCCATGCGCTCCATGCCGATGGGGGACGTGCACCCGGTCGGATCGGGGCGGAACGGCACCCAAGGCAGCAAGGGCATGGGGACCGCGCCGGACATGCAGGGAATGCGGGGCATGCAGCCGGCTGCTGGACAGCGTGAACCGAGTCTTCAGGCGATGCCGGGAACCGTGCGCATCGACCCCGTGCGGCTCCAGCGCACCGGCGTCCGCTATGCCGTTGCCGTGCGGGAGCCGCTCGTACGCACGGTACGCGCGGAGGGCACGGTCACCTACGACGAGGAGCGCAGGGCTGCCGTGACCACGAAGGTCGCGGGCTGGATCGAACGGCTGTACGTGGATAAGCCGGGGCAGCCCGTGCGGCGCGGGCAGCCGCTGCTCGAGATCTACAGCCCCGAGCTGGTCTCGACCGCGCGAGAGCTCGTGCTCGCCCTCGAGTACGCCGATCGCGCTCCGGGCGAGCCTGCACCCGACGCGTCCAGGGAAACAGCCCTGCGGGACGCCGCAACGGCCGCGCTCTCGCCGAGCCGACTCGTAGAGTCGGC
>JACCXV010000280.1 GCA_013696835.1 Gemmatimonadota bacterium
CGGAACGATCCCGGCGAGAAGCGCCACGGCCGTGAGAGTCAGGAGTGCGCGTTGGAGAGACATCGCCCTCTCGGAAGGCTACTCTTGGGGAGCAGCACGCGTCCAGCGCGGAGCGAACGCTGATTTCACTCCAAGAAAGCGGGCGTACGGCCACCGGTCCAGTCTCAGCGGCATGCGGCGGCGGCGCGATTCACGACACGCGCATCACGTGTACGAAATAGGTGAGCGGGACGTCGGTGCCGACGGAGGCGGGGGCCGGCGTGGCGTCGCCGGCGATCTGCTGGGCGAGCGACGGCGCGCTCGCGAGCGCGAGCAACGCGGTGACCATCGAGGTGAGTCTGCCAATCTGCATCGAAGCGGTGCCCTCCTTTGGACGGTGATGGCGCGGCCAGCTCGGGATCAGCCGGCAGAGGGGATCACGACATCGGCATCACATCACGCCCTTCTGCGGAATCCCATAGCGAGCGAAGATCGCCGCTAGTGTGCCGTCCCCGGCGGCAGCCTCGATCGCACCGCTCAGGACGGAGCGGAGCGTGCCGGCCGTGGACGGCACCGCCAGGGCGAAGCTCCAGCGTTCGATCGGCTCGAACGCCCCGTCGACGACCACGTCGCGGCGATCCCGCAGCAGCCAGGCGGCGAGCGGGCCCCAGAGGTAGCCGGCCTTCTGTCGGCCCGCCGCCACGGCTTCGATGACGGCCGCCGCGTCGGGCAGCACGTGCACGGAGTAGCCGCGCTGGCGCAGCGTGTAGGCCGCGGCTGAGACGCTCTCGACCGCGATCCTGCCGTCGAGAGCGTCGAGCGTCCTCACGGGCGGGGCACCCGCCGCGCGCACGAGTACGTAGGCGGCCGCGTAGTAGGGGCGCGTCAGCGCGACGCCGTCCGGCGTCCTGCCCGCCATCGTCGCTCCTTCCGTGACGGTCGCCCCGGTCGCCGCCGCGCAGCGGCCGTCCAGCAGCGCGAGCTCCGCAACGTCCGCGTGGGGCCGCAGCCACGCGATCCGCACCCGCACTCCGAGCTCACTGCCGAGTGCCTCCGCCACCTCCACGTCGAACCCCGCGGGGACGCCGATCTGGGACATCGGCGGGTTCTCCGCCTCGGCGCAGAACACGAGAGGATCCGGGACGGCTCCGCTCGACTGCGCTCCGCCCGACTGCGCGCGCGGCTCCTGCCGCGGGAGCGGGGATGCCGCCGGGCCTGACACTGGCCCCGCGGCCGCAAGGGCGGCCGCGGCGATCGCGATCGTTGTGGCCCGCGACAAGCTCAACGCGCGCCCGCCTCCGCCGTACGGGTCGCTGGCGGCGCGCCTCCGCCCAGCCGGTAGACGACGAGGGAATGGCCCCTGGGCGCGGAGCGCAGCTCCGGGGCGAAACCGTCGACCCAGCCTCCCCAACCGGCGGCGAGCGCCACGTACTGCTGACCGTCGATCGCGTAGGTGATCGGCGGGGCGTGGATGCCGCTGCCCACGTTCGCCGTCCACAGGTCCTTACCGGTCTTCGCGTCCGTCGCGTGGAACGTGCCTTCCGCCTCACCCCAGAAGACGAGCCCGCCGGCCGTGCTGAGCACGCCGGACATCACCGGGTGATCCGATTTGATCTTCCAGGCCTCCTCCCCGGTAGCGGCGTTCACGGCCTTGAGGAAACCGTGCGACTCGCCGGGGCCGAACGCGTCCGCCGTGGCGAAGCTGCCCCAGAACGGCAACCCGCGCCCGAAGAACGCCTGACCCGTGCGGAAGAAGGCGCAGTTCTCGATCACCGGGATGTACGCCAGCCCCGTCTGCGGCGAGAACGCCATGTGGTTCCATTCCTTGGCGCCCGCCGGGCCGGGGCACCCTGGCGTGTAGTTGCTGCCGGGGATCGCCTTGGGATTGATCGTGGGCCGGCCCGTCGCAGGGTCAACCTTCTGCGCCCACGTCTGGCGGGCGAACTCCTTCGCGTAGAGGAACTTTCCGTTCGTGCGGTCGAGCGCGTAGAAGAACCCGTTCTTGTCGGCGTGGATCAGCGCCTTGGTGGACCGACCGCCGATCGGCAGGTCGGCCAGGATCACCTCGTTAACGCCGTCGTAGTCCCAGACGTCGTGCGGCGTCCACTGGAAGTGCCAGCGCCGCGTGCCGTCATCGGGATCCAGCGCGACGACCGAGTTCGTGTACAGGTTGTCCCCCGGCCGCACCTCCCCGTTGTAATCAGGACCTGGATTGCCGACGGTCCAGTAGAGCATGTCGAGCTCGGAGTCGTAGGCGCCGGTGATCCAGGCCGATCCGCCACCGGTCCGCCAGGCCTCCGTCCCGCCCCACGTCTCGTTCCCCGGCTCGCCGGGGCCGGGGATGGTCCAGAACCGCCACGCCTGCTTGCCCGTCTTCATGTCGTAGGCGTCGATGAAGCCGCGGATCCCGTACTCGGCGCCGGAGATGCCCACGATCACCTTGTCCTTGACCACCAGCGGCGCGAGGGTCGCGGTGTGCGCTTCGCGCGGATCGCCGAAACGCACCTTCCACATGGGCTTGCCGCTCATCGCGTCGAGCGCGAGCAGCTGCGCGTCGAGCGTGACGAAGAAGACCTTGCCGTCGGCGACCGCTACGCCGCGGTTCACCTTGTCGCAGCAGGCGGCCACGTCGTCCGGCACGTAGTGCTGGTGATGCCAGTACTCCTTGCCGGTCCTGGCGTCCAGAGCCCAGACGGCGGTGTGCCCGCCCGTCGTCACGTACATCACCCCGTCCACCACGATCGGTGTGGACTCGAATCCGTTCGGCTTGCCGAACTGCTTCGTCCACGCCGGCTGGAGTTGCCCCACGTTCCCCGTGTTGACCTGCTGCAGGGCGCTGTGACGGTGGTTGTCGTACCCTCCGCCGTATGTCAGCCAGTTCTGCGGCTCGGCTCTGGCGGCCTCGAGCAGGCGCGAGAAGGCGACGTTCGCCACCGGGTTCTTCGTCAGCCTGGGCAGACCCTCCTGGCCGGCGAGGGGAGCGGCCGCGCCAAGCGCCCACCCCAGGCCGAGACACGCCAGCAACGCCACGTGAATACCTCGCAGCGAACTCCTCATGGAACTCCTCGGGGGTGACGGGAAGACGGTTGCGGCGCCGTGGATCGGAGCTCGTCGGTGGCTCACTTGCCTCCCTCCCCGGGGGGTCCCTCGGTCCCGCCGGGCACGCCTTCGCTCACCACGATGCGCCCGTACATCCCGCGGTCGCGGTGGTTCGACACCGGGCACCAGTACTCGTACTCGCCGGGCTGGTCGAAGGCGAGCGTGGTCGTCCACTGGTCGCCCTGCGGCAGGGGAATGAAGACCTCGCCCTCCGGTGACCGGAGCTTGAAGGCATGGAACGACGCGGGATCCATGTTGTTCAGGATCAGCCGCACCGTCTTGCCGGCGGCCAGCGGGATCTCGGTGTCGCTCCACTGCAGGTGCGGCACGGCGTTCAACGTCACGTCGGTCCAGCGCGGGAACTGGCCTTCCGCCTTCTTCGCGATCTCGTCGGGCGTCCCGCGGGTGAACTCAGCGTTCTCGAACATCACGTGCAGGTAGCCTCCCGGGGCGGGCAGGTTGGCGCTCGGGTCGACCACCACGTGGACCTCGCGGATGGGCTGGTTGCGAACGTCGTAGCTGTGGTAGCGGAAGCCGTTGGTCTCGTCGTGGGCGTCCGACGACAGCATGACGTGGAGCGGCGCGCCGAACGCGACCTTCGACCCGTTCTTCCAGATGTCCGCCCATCCCCACGAGCACATCGCGCAGATGTTCTGCGCCTCGCCGGGGTGGCCGCGGTGCGTAGTCCCGTGCTCGGTCGTGTCGATGGCGAGGCCCCCGTACCAGGGGTCCCCGACGGGATCGGGCGAGACCGGAGCGAGGCGCGTCTGCACGATCTCCCAGACGTTCCCCTCGTGGTCGGTGATCTTCGCCTCGAACGCCATCGAGTCCTGCGAGAGCTTGGAGTCGTTCAGCGTGCGGTCGAAGGACACGAACCGCACCTCACCCTGCTTCAGCTCGACGTTGTTGTCGTTCGAGAAGAGATCCATCTCCCCCGTCGCCTCGAGCAGCTCGGGCGGGTACTTGTCTGCGAAGGCGGGCTTGCCGGGGAGCTGCGAGAAGAGGGGGCCCTTGCCGACCACCATGATCGCCGTCGCGGGGTCACGGGCGATGGGCTTAGGTCCCATCGGCGCCGGCCGCTCGTAGAGCACCTTCAGAGTCTGCATGTCCGACTCCGGGAGCGGCCGCGGCGGGGGCGCCAGCGGCTTGGGCGGGTCGCCCGGCTCGAGGGCGTTCTTGAAGGGGATCTCACGCTCATCCCCGGGATCGGCCGGAGCCGCCAGGACGTCACCCGGGATTCCCATGCGGGACCCGTCCGGTTGCGCCGGGTCCTGAGCGCCGAGCGTGGGCGCGACGCCGAGGGTTGCGAGCAACGCCAGGGTCCAGCCCAGGCTACGAGCGCGGCATGTCATGTGTGCCTCCTTGAAGGGCCCGACGTT
>JACCXV010000292.1 GCA_013696835.1 Gemmatimonadota bacterium
GCTTCGCCGATCCCTCTCCCGAGGCTTTCCTGCGGCGAGTGGAGGACCTGCGCTCGGGCGCAGCCTCGGGGATCGCGGGCTTCGGGATCGCACCCCATTCGTTGCGTGCCGTGCCCCGCGAATGGCTGTCCACGCTGGGCGCTTGGGCAGAGTCGAATGGCGCGCCGGTGCACATGCACGTCTCGGAGCAGCCAGCCGACGTCGAGGCGGCGCTGGCCGAGCATGGCCGCCGTCCGGTCGAGTTCCTCCAGGACCTGGGCTTCCTGACGCAGCGCTTCACCGCCGTCCACGCGATCCACGTGACGGCTGCCGAGATCGCGCTCCTCTCCTCGGGTGGCTCCACGGTCTGCGCCTGCCCCTCGACCGAGGCGAACCTGGGCGACGGGTTCGTGTCCGCCGCTGCGTTATTCGCGGCCAGCGTCCCCGTGAGGCTGGGCACCGACAGCCACGCCGCGATCGACCCGTTCGCGGAGATGCGGGAGCTCGACTATCGGGAACGGCTCAGGTCAGGCAGCCGCGCCGGGGCCGCGACCCCGGAGCAGCTGTTGGAAGCGGCGACGGGGGGATCGCGCGAGGCCGCCGATTTCGTCACCCTGGATGCGGACCACCCCGCCCTCGCCGGGGCCGACGCGGAATCGCTCGCCGGGCATTTGCTCGCGGCGGGATCCCCGGCCGTCGTTCGGGATGTCTACGTGGGCGGGCGGAAGGTGGTCGAAGCGGGCCGGCACCAGGCGCAGAATGAGATTCTGCGGGCGTTCGTCGAGTTGCAGGAGAGGCTCTGGCGCAGCTGAGAGGGCGCCGGGGGATCTTTCCCGACGATCCGCCAGGCGAGCATGGCAGGGCCACGCCTCCGAACCGGTGGCCGCGGACGTTGCCCCGCGCGTGGAACCCGGAGATCATCATCTGCCGGAGGACACCTCGCTCTCCCAGAGAACGGTCCGCGGGTGGAATGCGCTCCAGGCGAACCAGTACGCCACGGTTGAGGGAATGGATTCGCCTGCGAGGTTGGTGGCGAACGCGGTTCTGG
Organism: Gemmatimonadota bacterium; assembly: GCA_013696835.1. Taxonomy (GTDB): domain Bacteria; phylum Gemmatimonadota; class Gemmatimonadetes; order JACCXV01; family JACCXV01; genus JACCXV01. The sequence continues at coordinate 1,028 of JACCXV010000292.1, forward strand.
AGTCGCGGTCGAAGTACACCAGCAGCTCCTGCTCGCCCACGCGATCGCGTATGGGCGACGGCACGCGCGCCAGGGCGTCGAACGGATACGCCTTCGCAGCCGTGTCAGACGTGATGCCGAGCACGACCGCCTTGAGCTTGAGCCGGTCGTCCGTGCTCGAGACCGGAAACATCAGCCGCTGATCCCGCGCATACCCCCCGTAAGGGTCGATGTCGTAGTCGCGGCTGTGGCCGGTCTCGCGTGAGAGCACCAGGCCACGCGGGTGCTCCTTGCGCCAGCTGCCCCACGTGGTGTGCAGGAGCGGGATCTGCCGCGCCTGGGAGCCGCGCAGCGGTCCGGTCACCGCACGGCGCCCGATCTGCGTCCACAGACTCTCCGTCTCACGATCGTACATGAGCAGGTCGGAGTTGTAGAGCAGGCCCGACACGCCGAACGTTAGCCGCCTCCCGCGTACCAGCGGGTCGAACGCCATCCCTGTCCCGCAAAGCGGACAGAAGCTGATCAATACGGGCTGACCGCCGACTTCGTCGTTGACGAGCTCGTGCCAGTTCAGGATCCGGATCGGGTACGCTTTGGCGACGCCGTTCGCCTGCAGCGCGAGGATACGGTCGTCCTCGCCCAGCCAGTCGGCCGCTCGGGCGGGCTCGAACCGTGAACTGGAGAGCGCTGGAATTCCGTCGCGCGGGGGGCCTCCACCCACGATCTCGCCCACCGGGACCAACGCGCCACGCAAGTCGAACCCATTCATGACCTGCGCAGCGGCGCGCGACGCGGTCGAGGTTGCTGAGAACAGAGCCACAGCGACGAGCATGCCGAAGAGAGACCAGGCGGTCTTCGTCACCGGAGCCCCGGATCCGGCCGGGCATGGGGCGCGGGTCGACCCCAAGGCTGCCGGAGCCGCACGAACGCCATGCCCAGGATGAGCCCGTAGAGCAGGTGCCCCACCAGACTCCCCATCGCTACGGGCCGCATCGGCAGCATCCGCAGCGGCGCGAACGCCGGCATGCCGAGCAGGATGGGCATGAGGATCAGCCCACCGAGAACCCACCAAACCAACCCCCACACTGCTCCCCAACCCGCACCGCTGCCATAACCACGGGGCCGCCCACCGAGAACCGCGCCAAAGAGGGCGCCTATCACGGCGCTGTTGAACAGGTGGTAAACCCAGCCGACGACGAGGCTTTGAGAGCCGACGACCATCGCCACCATGGCCATCATCGGCATGGCACCGCCGTCCGGGGTCGGGGCCGACATCATCTGCATCATCGCCCCGAAAACCACCCCTGCGGCTACACCGGCGCTCGCGCCGGCCAGGACTCTGAAGCGCATGGTCATCCCTCCTGTGAATGGACTCGGCCGCCCAGGGCCGCGAGCATCCCCCGCGCCTGTTGGACGCAAACCTTTGCCAGCGCCGCGAGCCTGCCTTCCGGGAGGTTTCCGACCATCGCGTGGAGGAGCCCCGGCGCGCGCCACGAGACGACGCGGTAGCCGGCCCGCACGGCGCTGTCGAAGCGCGCCGGCCGACTGGCATCGGCCGAGCCGGTCCCCTCCGGTACGACGAAGTAGGAGACGGGCACGCCGTTCACGTCGTAGTCGATCACGGCCCCCCGTCGCCCGTCGATGACGCAGAGCCGCGCGCCGACGAGGCGTGCCCCCGGGAGGCTGGGCACGTACATCGCGAAGTCCACCTGTGCGCCGATCCAGCGCGTGACCTCGGCCTCGTCACCCGAGGCCAGACGAGTGTCGGCCAGCGCACGCGCGTGCTCCTGGACGATCGCGGAGATCGGGTTGGCCGGCGCGTCGCGCAGCAAGCGCTCAACGGCAGCCCCACCCACCAACAGCGCGGCGAGCACCGCCGCCGCGATGGTCCACGAGGCACGCCGGAGGGCCCGCGTCGGCTGCGTGCCCGCCCGTGCACGGGCAATCACGCTGAACAACCGGCCGCGCACGTCCACCGGCGCCTCGTCGCGGGGCGCCGCGTCGCGAATGGCTTCGCCGATCGCGCGCATGTCGTCCATGAACTCCTGACACGCGGCACAGCCGGTCACGTGTTGGCGCGCCTCGATGAGATCGGGGGACGTGGGCCTCGGGCCGGCGTCCGGCCATAGGAGGCGCCTCGCCCTTCCACACCGTGCGCTCATGCCCACCCCCGCATAGTTGCGTCACGCGCCCGACTACCTAGCATCTCACGCAGGCTCCGCCGGGCGCGGAACAGACGCGACGCGACCGTGCCTTCGGGGATGCCGATCATCTCCGCGACCTCGCGCTGGCGGAATCCTTCCACATCGGCGAGCCAGATCACCACCCTCAGCCCCTCGTCCAACGCGTCCAGGGCCGAAGCGAGGCGTTCGCGGATCAACACCAGATCGCCCACGTTGGACGCCGCCGCGGTTTGCCACGTCGCAAGCGCCGCCTCGAACGCGTGCTCATCCAAGTCGCTGGCGAGCGTCTCGGCGCGCCGGCGCCTCGCCCGCACGCGATTCAGGTTCGTCCGCGTGAGGATCGTGAACAGCCATGCGCGCGCGGCCGCCGGGTCACGGAGTTCACGGAACGCCTCGAACGCGCGTAGTACGGCGTCTTGGAGCAGGTCCTCAGCGTCAGGCTTCTCTCCGCCGCAGAACCGCAGGGCGGTGCGGTAGAGCGCGTCGAGGTGGCCCGTCAACAGCTCCTCGAACGCTCTGGACTCGCTGGGCCGCGGTGGCCTGCGAAAGACTCCCACCCCGTCTGCCTCCTTAGCCGGTACCGCTCCCCGCAAGACTCCGCGTTCATCTCCTAAGACACCGGGTGCGTGGTTTTCCTTCATGTGAGCCTCGTCAGCCGGACCGGTACGACCCGTGACGTCGACGCCCTCTACATCACCCCGGGAAGTACGGCACCTGGAAGGCTCGTTACACGCGAGATCGAGAGCGGCTACCGTGGAGACTTCGACAGGAAGGGGCGGCTCGTTGAATCTCGCCCACGTAGTCGCGGGGGAGCCCTGAATTGCTTTGGGGATTGCAGGGCTTCGAACATGATTTACATCAGGAAGAAAATGAGAGAACGGTAACGGGTCTGTGCGGCAATGCGGATTGCTTCACCGCTGCGATCCAAAGGCAGCTCGAGTGGCTGCCTGGCAACCCCGGTCGGACAGCCCCGGTCGGGCAGCGCCGGTCGGGCGGCCCCGGTCGGGTGGCTCAGGCCGCGCAGCAGGAAAGCTTCGACACGTCGCGCCAGAAAGTCTGGGCAGTCAACTTCAAACCCTCGCTCATCGTGAGATAAGGGGCCAGCGTTTCGACCAGATCGCGCACCGTAAGCTTGAACTGGATGGCGAGAACACCGGCGTAAATCACGTCTCCGGCGTTCTCCGTCACCACGTGAACGCCGAGGATCCGGTCGGTCGTCTCGTCGGCTACGATCTTGAACACACCTCGAGTGTCATGGTTGACGAGCGCGCGCGGCACGGCCCTCCCCGGTAGCGTAGAGGCCTTGACGCTGTATCCAGCGGCGCGGGCCTCAGCTTCGGTCAGACCCACCGTTGCAATCGACGGGTTGGTGAAGGTCACTGCGGGTACCACGCTCAAATCGAGCTGGCGCTCAGCGCCGTTCAGTGCGTTGTCCGCTGCGAGCGCACCCTCGTACGCTGCCACGTACACGAACTGCGGACCGAGAGTCACATCTCCCGCGGCATAGAGGAGGGGGTTGCTGGTTCGACCCCGCTCGTCGATGAGGATCTCCCCGCGTGCCCCCAACCTCACGTCAGCGCGTTCAAGGTGAAGCGTTGTCGTATTCGGATTCCGGCCTGTCGCCACCAGCAGCTCGTCGCCCTCCAGGATACGTCGGGTTCCGCCGACCTCGACGTGGACCCGGTAGCCGGACGCCCCCCTCTCGACGCGTTCGAAGCGCGCTCCCGTCACGAGTCCAATTCCCTGCGCCGTCAGAGCCGCGTACATCGCGTCAGCGATCTCCGGTTCGTAGCGCGGGAGGATGCGGGGGCTGCGCTGCATCAGGGTCACATCGCTGCCCAGATGGCGGAACAACTGCCCCAGCTCCAGGCCGATGTACCCGGAACCAATGACGACGAGGCTCGCGGGTACGCGGGTGAGTTCGAGTGCGCTGGTGCTGGTGAGATAGCCTGAGCCCACGAGGCCGGGGATCGGCGGGACGGCCGGGTCTGCGCCACTCGCAATCACAAACCCTCTCGCCCGAATGCTGCGCCCGTTGACCCGCAGCGTGCGCTCGTCCGCAAAGCTGGCGTCGCCTCGCACGATTTCCCAGCCGTACTCGCTGATGAGATCTTCGTACTTCTCGCGCCGCAGGCGTCGGACCAGCTCGTTCTTTTGGCTCACCAGCGCTTGCAGATCCACCGTGCCGGCTTGGGTTTCGATGCCCACGAATGGATGATGAGCGGCCTGGTCGTAGATGTCACCGGCCCGGAGGAGGGTCTTGGAAGGCACGCAGCCGATGTTCACGCATGTGCCGCCGAGGGTGCTCCGCTCGATCATTACCACCCGAGCGCCTGCTTCACGCGCCCGGATCGCGGCGGCAAATGCCCCCGCGCCAGAACCCACGATCGCCAGGTCGTACTCGTCGCCCTTGGCGGCAGCAGGAGGCGTGGCGGGGGAGTCCCATAGCGGCTCCAAGAACCCCGGCTCGTAGCCCGCCTTTCGCACGGCCGCTGCGAGGTCGTCGGGGTCGGTCGACGCTCCCGCCTCGAAGCGTGCTTCCCCCCGGCGGAAGTCTGCCTTCACGAGCTTGGCACCGACCCCTTCCAACGCCTGCGCCACATGCCGTTCGCACGCTTCGCAGGTCATTCCTTCGATGGGAATTCGAAACGCGCGGTGAAGCGCAGCCATGCTACCCCACCACCTTCGCGGTGAAGCCTGCCTGCTGAATGGCCTGAAGGATGCGGGCCAGCCGGACCTTTTCAGGATCGTAGACGACCACGGCGCTGTGCTTGTCGTACGACACGTCCGCCTTCTTCACACCCGCCAGTCTCCGGAGAGCAGCGCGCGTCGCGACGGCACAGCCCCCGCAGGTCATACCCGTGACGTCCAGACGCACGGTCGCGAGGCGTTCTTGGAAGGAGGAGGCCGCAATCGAGGCCGGAAGGTCAGTGCAGCAGGGAGTTGCCACGATCGAGAGAGCCGCGATCCCGCACCCGCCGAGCGCAGTCACGATGTTCATGGGGTCGCCTTTCTTGAAGGTCAAATGAGCAGCTTGGACCACCACGGGAAACTCGCGAGGACCGCTGCAATCCCGACGGAGGCCCAGAACAGGCCTTTGTTGCGGCCGACCCGCGACGGCTCACAGAGTTCCGGCGCACTGCAGGTCGCGTCCCGAGGACTTCGATGGAGCGCGATGCCCACGACGACGAAGAACAGCGCACTCGCCGCGAGGAGATACGGCCGCAGGGGCTCGAAAGTCGCTGAGAGCCCCGCACCACCGATTCCCACGAAGACCGCGAGTAGCGGGCCGATGCAGCACACCGACGCTCCCAAAGCCGCCGCCACGCCGGCGCCCAGGGCCGCTCCGATCTTGATCACGAATTCTCCTGGACGCTCAACTCCTGTTCTCGACTCCCAAGCAGCACAATCCCGCGAAGACGGCTGACGAACGGGCTCCAGTGGCTCGGGTTATGGTCGAGGCTCCTTTGCCGGTTCACTATTTCCCTCCGCGTGCACTGTGAGCACGGGACACGCTACTGTGGAACTTCTACGTTGCACTCTCCGGCAGGTCGCGATGCTTTCTTTCAAGTACTCCTGAAGCTGCCCTAACCTTCGCATCTGATCCGCGACCGCTTCAAGCTTCCGCTCTAGAACGGGCAGGACATCCCTGCAGCGCACCTCTTGTCCCGCAATGATGGGAAGCAACTCGCGGATCTCCTCGAGCGTGAGGCCCGCCTCCTTGGCGGCCCGTATGGCCTGGAGCTGGTAGAGCGCGGCTTGGTCGTACAGGCGGTACCCCCCTTCGGTCCTCCCGCATGGCGCCAGCAGCCCGATCTCCCCGTAAAAGCGGATGGTCTTACGGTTTACGTCGGCACGACGCGCAAGCTCGCCTATTCTCACGGGACGGTGCTGAGTCTCCTAACCCATGTACCCGGGGCCACTACTACCCAAGGTAAACCTTCCACTATACTGGACTGTCAAGACCACAGATTTGAGCGCCGGCACGGGAACTGGCGAGTCAGAAGCTCGGTTACGGATATGCCGATGACGCCGGGAACTAGCCAAGCCGGGGCGGCCGAGTCGCAGGTAAGCAAAACCGTGGCCGAGCCCATGAACTCCCGGGCCTCAGAGCTCGAGCTTCTCAAGTGCTGTCAGTCCCGTCTACACGGCTGGCCTCAGCGCGCGCCTCGGGCGGCCGCAGCAGGGTCTTGGACGGAATGCACGCCCCCAGTATGCGCACTCGCCCCCGATGAGCTCTCGCTCCACGACGGCCACCTTCATGCCACCCTCGAGGAGCCTGTCGGCCACCACTTCACCACCGGGCCCCATCCCCAGCACGACAGCGTCGAAACGCTCCGTCATCGTAGCGTCTTCATCTCCCGGCCGAAGGGGGGTGGCCGTTACGCCGCCTCACTCTCCGCACCACGATGCAGACCGCCGCGACGACCGAGATAACGAGGCCCGCGACGATGAGCCATGGGCTCGTGCGGGCGACACCTGCTCCAGTAAGGCCTGCGCCACTCAGCAGAAAAAGTGCTGCGCTCCCGCAGCAAATCAGGGGCGGCAGCAACAGCGATGCGAGAACCAGCTTATCGCCTGGAGTCTTCGTGCGGCGGTGCGTTTCCAGAGGTCTCCCATTGGGGCCTAGTTGTGCCGGGCGAGCCGCATCGCTGTCGCCTCATTCGCCTGACCGTACTTAGCGATCATGTTGCGCGCTGGGCCGCTGATAGCCAAGGTAAACGTTCCTCTATACTGGACTGTCAATACCTGGAGATTTAAGGCGCGCCCGCACGAACACCTGATGCGCCCTGGGCGGCTCGTGGAGAGTGGCTACCGTGGAGACTTGACTCTAGCGCAGGGCTCAAAAGACGAGTGGCCTCGCGCCGGCGACGCTACGCCGGCAAATCAACGCGCGACGTCTACAGGCGGAGAAAACGCGGGCGAGACTGGAGGGTGAAGCTCAGCGAGGCTCCGGTCGGGGGCCGTACATGATGAGCGCCATGCCGAACACGCACAGAGCGCCACCGAGATAGTCCCACCGATCTGGTCGGTGCCCGTCGATGCCCCATCCCCAAGCGAGGGAGAGCACGATGAACACCCCGCCATAGGTGGCGTAGACCCGCCCGAAGTAGCTCGCGGACGTCTTGGAGAGCCTGCGACATCAGCCTGCGGATCAGATCCTGGTGCGCCCTACGCTCGGCGCGGGGGATCTCCCGGATGTCACAGGCAAACGGCCCTCTCTCTAGCGCAGGAGCTGCAGCGCTCCCCGGTCGCCGAAGGAGTGGCACATCACTCGACCAGCAGAGGGCGTCGCAGAAGCTCGCGGTTGTTCGCGTCGGTCTGGAAGGCCCAGTCGAAGACCAGCACTCCGGGTGCGGTGTGTGAGATGCGGACGGCGCCGAAGAGGCGATCGCCGCCGCGCGGGATGCGGAACACGTAGGCCGCGCCGACCAGCGCCTCCGCGGTTTCGGGGAAGTAGCCAGACTCGGGTGCGAAGTTTAGCTCGATGCAATCCCCGGCCCCGCGGCAGGAGAGGGCGTCCACGAAGCCCACGCTCTGCACCTCGGCACCGTTCGCTGGCACCAGGCGCGGCACGCCAGCGATCTCCTCGAAGCGGAAGGTGGCGCTCGACGAGGTGGCGCTCACCACCTGGCCGGTGGTGAGGTCGAAGCCCGCCTCGGCGGGGTCCACGCCGGCCGACTCGATCAGGACGTTGAGCTCGTCGGGCCGCGGCGTGTCGAAGGCCTCGTTCGAGAAGTTCGACTCGTCGCCGTCGAAGTCCAGGGCCGTGACCTTGTAGAAGTAGGTGTCGCCGTTCACCACGTCATCGTCGAGGAAGGCGGCGGACGTGGTGACGCCGATCAGCTCGAACTCGTCCGTCTGATCGATCAGCGCATAGACGTTGTACGACTCCACCTCGTCGTCGGACGGATCCCAGACGAGCACCACCTGCCCGTCGCCGGTGAACGACGTGAGGTTGGTGGGCGCGTCGGGACGCCCGGCCGAGAAGCCGCCGTCGTCGTCATCGTCGTCGCAGGCCATCACACCTACGGCCAGCATCAGCAGCAGCGCGGCGCGCCAGACGAACTGTCCCGAGAGTCTTGATTCGCGCAGAGAGCGGCCGAAGCGGGGGGACCAGGCGTCCTCGAAGGCGGCCGACGACGAGCTCGGGGACGGGCGAGGCGAGTTCAAGGGCGTTGGCTCCTCGCGAGCGGGTAGATGACCGGCGGTTGGTACCGGGGCCGAGGGGCCGGAGTTCCGCCCCCTGGGCCTCGTCACTCGCGGCGGGTGCGGTAGGGAATCCGCAGATCCGGGATGTCGCGCAGGAACACGGCGAACTCCACCAGCACCCGGTCCTGCGGCTCGGCCGGGAAGAGGCTCAGGTTGAGGGTCGCCTGCCAGCGGTTCAGCTCCCGCACCAGCGACACGCTCTGATCCTGGAACGCTCCGTCGGTGATGTTGTAGCCCGTGCGGTAGCTGAGGTGCCAGTTGGCGGTGGGGTTGAAGCTCGTGCCGAACCGCACGCTCTGGCGGCTGTCGGCGGTGCGGCTGCGCGTGAGGCTGTGCGTCAGGTCGATCTCCCAGCGGCCCAGCGAGGAGCTCTGGACGGCCTCGAACCCCGGACCCTCGTCCCCCAGCCCCACGCCGTCCGAGAAAGCACCCTGGCCACCCTCCGCGTCGGTGACGGCCTCACCGCTCCGTCCCTGCTGCCGCGGCGTGCTGGAGCCGTGAATGCTCGTCCCTCCACCGAAACGCAGGCTCGTGTTCACACCCGTGAGGAACGGATCGAAGAACTCCTCCTGAACGCCGGAGGGGTCCCCTTCGATCAAGCGGGAGTCCACCAGGTCGTGGGTAGCGCTGACGCTCACCGACACCGCCGAGCTCACCTGCGAGCTCACGTCCGTCGAGAGGCTCGAGAATCCCAGCAGCAGCGGATCGCGCGCACGCACGAAGTCGTAGCCCAGCCGGTTCCGCACCGAGAGCAGGCGGACCGTGCGCTCGGTGAACTCCTTCTGATCCTCCTCGTTCCCCACGGGTGCGGTGGCGTCCGTCGTCCCGACGCGCTCGGGTGGTCCGCCTTCCTCTTCCCCGCCCCGCGCGGCGTCTCCACCGCCGGTCTCCTCGGCATCGGCGGCTTCCTCCTCGTCGTCGCCTTCGTCCCCGCTCGCGTCGCTGTCGTCATCCCTTCCCGCTTCCCCGCGGAAGGGATCCTCGTCGCCGGACGCATCGCCCGCCTCCACCGTGCCGTCACGCCCGCCCTCCGCGCGGCGCCGGCCCTCTTCGAGCTCGTCCTCACGCGTCTCCTCGCGCAGCTCCGCCAGGCTGTCGGCAAGCGCGATGGAATCGAGCTTCATCCGCTCCTCCTGGGTGAGCTCGGCGCGCGGCTTGAGCAGCCCCGCCTCGCGCGCGCGGCGAATGCGATCCTCCTCGTCCTGGCGGCGCTTCGCGGTCGCGCGCGTCTCCCGCACCTTGAGGTCGATGTTGTTCGACAGGTTAAGCGTGGCGCCCATAGCCTCCAGGCCACCCCCGCCGGGGAAGCCGAACGGCAGATCCTCACGCGCCCTCGTCGCCGGCTGGTAGCGGAAGCTGACCGCCGGAGAGAACGTGTGCCGCACCTTGGAGATCGGGCCGGGGCCACCCTGGAAGATCCGAAACACGTTCGCCGCCATCGAGACGTTCGCGCCGAATGTCTCGAGATGCCCGAAGCCCTCCTGGCTCGCACCCACGACGGAATCCGGCACCACGGCGTTGTTGAAGAGCGTTTCGGTGAAGTCGATGGACGGGGTGGTCTTGATGAAGCCGAGCAGGTCGAACGGACCGCTCAGGGTCGCGCGGGTGGCTGACGTCTGCGCGTTCACCAGCGTCGAGTCCGGCCCGCCCGCGGTGTCTCCCCGGGTCGTGTAGTCGTAGTCGAAGCTCGTCGAAGCTCCGAACTGCAGGTTCTGCTTCCAGCCACTGTCCCGGCTGGCACCCGGGAACAGCGGGCGAGTGTTCAGCGAGAGCTGCAGCTGCGGGATCTTGAAGTCGGTCCGGTCCTCCTGGAGCCTGAAGTCCGAGAAGGCCCCGAGGACCAGGTTCCCCCACGAGAAGCGCCGGTTGAACGAGGCGTTCGACCGGAGGGCGCGCTGGAGGAGCCGGTTGGGGTCGAACGAGTTCTCCTCGAAGAACCGGCGCGACGTCGAGACGTTGGCGTCCACCTGCAGCTGCGTCGAGGGATCGAACTCGTGGTCGTGCGAGACGCGCAGCAGGGTGTCCGTGCTGCGGATGCGCCGGTTCCAGACGCGCTCGAAGTGCGCCGACCCGCGCAGGAGGTAGCGCAACGCGTAGCGGAAGTCGAACCGGGCGATCGTGCGCGACTCCGAGAACCAGTCGAGCGCCGCCTGCGCGTCCATGTACTCGCTGATGGCCCAGTAGACGCCGAGGTCCTGCACGTTCCGCTCGTCGCCGCTGGCGTTGATCAGCGTGTTCAGGCCGATCTTGGGGCGCAGGATGCCCGACTTGCGGCCCTGGCCCAGCGGCTCCAGGTACCAGGGCAGGTAGAAGATCGGCACGTCCGAAACGTACAGCACGACGGGCCGCGCGATGATCACGTCCTCCTGCTTGAGCTTGATGTTCTTCGCACCGAAGTGGTAGTCGGGCGGGTCGGCGGGGTCGGTCGTGAACGTCCCCTCGTCCACCACGAACGTCCGCTCGCCGATCTTGTTCATGTCCTCGCCCTCGAGATACCAGCGGTCGTACTGGGTCCGGCCGGACCCGAGGACGCCGCTCCGCCGGTCCATGCTGTAGCGCAGGTTCTGGCCGGTGACCTCCTGCGAGGCCTCTTTCAACGTCGAGGCCCCGTAGGTCGAGACGATCCCCGATCCCTGGTCGTAGAGGAGCGTGTCGGAGGCGAGGCTGTTGGTGCCGCGCGTGACCGTCGCCTTGCCGAACGCCTGGATGATGTTCTCGTTTCGGGCGTACGCGATCCGGTCGGCCGTCGCCAGGGTGGAGTCCTGCTCCGCGCGCGCCGAGCCCGACAGCACGATGATCTGATCCGACGGGAAGAGCGTGAGGCGGTCGCCCTGGTAGACGATCTGCCCGGGCTTGCGCTCGCCGGCGAGGCGCTGGTACAGCTCGTCACCGATGGTCGTATCGGCGTCGGC
>JACCXV010000317.1 GCA_013696835.1 Gemmatimonadota bacterium
CTCCAGAGGGTGCCGGGTTGCCGGTTCGGGGAAGCCGACCGTGCGTCGCTTCCCTCTGCACCGGTCTACGGGATTCGATGGCGGAAAGTTTCGAAACGTTGCACTGGAACCCGGGACGTGTCGGCGAACTCCCCGCGCGGGATCCCCGCCCGTCGGCCGGGTTCCAGAAAGCCTTGTCCGAGGTATCTTGACGCTCATGACCACCGTCGAGCCACCTCTCGCAGCAGCTGACCTGGCCGCCGCACCCCGGGTCGCGCCTGGCCTGGGCGCCTCTCCGGGCACCCCCGCCGGCGCCGTTGCCGCCCACCCGCGGCCGCCCCTCACGCAGCTGGCGGAGGAGGAGCGCCTCTTCGCGGAGAGCGTGCGGGAGTTCGCCCGCGACAGGCTGACGCCGCGCGTCCGCGGGATGGACGAGCGCGGCCGGCTGGACGACGCTCTCCTTCCCGAGCTCTTCGAGCTGGGGCTCATGAGCATCGAGATCCCGGAGGAGCACGGCGGTGCCGGGGCCAACTTCATGATGGCGATCCTGGCCGTCGAGGAGCTCTCGCGCGTGGATCCGGCGGTGGGCGTGGTCGTCGACGTGCAGAACACGCTCGTGAACAACTGCCTCCTGCGCTGGGGCTCACCGGAGCAGATCGCGCGCTATGCGCCGCGGCTCGCGGCCGACACGGTCGGCGCCTACGCGCTCTCCGAGCCCAGCTCGGGGAGCGATGCCTTCGCCCTGGCCACGCGTGCCGAGCGCGTCGGCGACCGCTTCGTGCTGAACGGGACCAAGCTCTGGATCACGAACGGTCAGGAGGCCGGTCTCTACGTGGTCTTCGCGACGCTAGACCGCTCCAAGGGCTATCGCGGCATCACGGCCTTCCTCGTGGAGCGGGACTTCCCGGGGTTCGAGGTGGGGAAGAAGGAGGACAAGCTCGGCATCCGGGCTTCCAGCACGACCGAGTTGCTGCTTCACGACTGCGAGGTGCCCGCGGCCAACGTGCTCGGGGAGGAGGGACGGGGATATCGCGTCTCGATCGAGACCCTGAACGAGGGGCGAATCGGGATCGGCGCGCAGATGGTTGGGCTCGCCTCCGGCGCCCTCGAGAAGGCCGTTGCGTACGCGCGCGAGCGCGAGGCCTTCGGCCGCAGCATTGCCGAGTTCCAGGCGGTTCAGCACGAGCTGGCCGCAATGGCGCTCGATGTCGAGGCGGCGCGGCTGCTCGTCTACAATGCCGCGCGGCTCAAGGAGGCCGGAGCCTCGTTCGTCTCCGAGGCGGCGATGGCCAAGCTCTTCAGCTCGCGCGTCGCCGAGCGGGTGGCGTCGACGGCGATCGAGATCTTCGGCGGCTACGGCTTCACGCGCGACTATGCGGTGGAGAAGCTGTTTCGCGACTCGAAGATCGGCTCCATCTACGAGGGCACGAGCAACATGCAGCTCTCCACCATCGCCAAGGCGCTGCTGCGATAGCGCATACGCACGCGCATCACGTTCACTCCGCGGGCGGAACCCACGGGCACGGCCGTCCCGGGTCCGAGCGCCGACTAGAATTGCGCTCCCTGCTCTTCGCTCTCACGCTCACGCTGGGCGTGCTCGTCGCCGAGGCCGTCGGGGGGTGGCTGACTGGCAGTCTGGCGCTTCTGTCCGACGCCGGGCACATGCTGGCGGACGCCGCCTCGCTCGGTCTCGCCGTCGTCGCCATCAAGGTGGCGAGCCTCCCCCCCAACCCGCGAAAATCCTTCGGGTATCATCGGTTCGAGATCCTCGCGGCGCTCGCCAACGGGCTGACGCTGTGGGCCCTGGTCGCCTTCGTCGCCTGGGAAGCGATCCTCCGGCTTCGAACGCCGCAGCCCATCGACGTCCGCGGGATGATGCTCGTGGCCGGGCTGGGCCTCCTGGCGAACGTGGCAGCCGGCGCGCTGCTGGCGCGTGCGGACCGAGGCGGATTGAACATCCGGGGGGCGCTGCTTCACGTGCTGGGGGACCTGCTGGGCTCCCTCGGTACGCTGGCCGCTGGCGCGGTGATCTGGGCCACCGGATGGCTCGCTGCGGACCCGCTGGCCTCCCTCGTCATCTGCAGCCTGATCCTGTTCAGCTCGTGGAGCCTGATTCGGGACGCCGTCAACGTGCTCATGGAGGGCACGCCGCGTGACCTCGACGTGTCCGGCATCCAGCGCGAGCTGTGCGGCGTCGAGGGGGTGCGGGGCGTGCACGACCTGCACGTCTGGACGGTGACGTCGGGCTTCCACGCGCTCTCGGCCCACGTCGAGGTCGAGTCGGAGATGGATCGGGAGCGCATGCTGCGCCGGCTGAACTTCCTCCTGCGCGAGCGGTTCTCGCTCACCCATACCACCCTGCAGATCGAGGAGCCCCGGCCGCCGCATCAGGGCGCGCTGCAGATCGGGCCCAGGAGGGGGGCTGGCAAAGCCGGCTGAAAACCGGTCGCTCGCGTGGCCCACCTGTTGCTTCTCTCTCTCGGTGCGAGGCGAACTATCGCCGGCCTCGCGCCGGCGAAACCGCAGAGGAGGAGAGAGATGGCGCGACACACGCTTTCGCGGGTCGCATTCCTTCTGGCCGCCCTGTCCACACTCGGGTTCAGTCCCGCGTCCAGCGGGGGACACTCTCCCGAGACTCCGCCCCGGTTCGACGCGTACGCGCGGGGCGAGGGCGTCGTCGTCCGGTGGGCGCCCGCCGCCGGAGCGAGCCTCTATGTCGGCCAGATCGACGACGACCCGGGCTTCGGCAGCCCGTCGAGCTGGTCCGTCCGGCACGACGGCCGGAGCTCGTACGAGCACCAGCTCGGGAATTTGCAGCCCGACGTCTACCATGTGCGGCTGCGCTCGGTCCAGACGTTCCTGGTGATCCGCAGCCAGTCTGACTGGACGCGCGTGGAGCGCGTCGTGGTGGGCGGCGACGGTGACTGGAGAGATGCCCGAGACGATGACCGTGACCCGTCCGCTCACCCCAGCCGCGGCTCGATCGCCCGCGACTTTCCGGGGCTGAGCGGGTCCCCGCGCGAGCTCTACGTGAGCGTGTACGGCGACGACCTTCACATGGCCTGGAGGCCGACGGCGGGAGCGGATCGGTACGTCGTGCAACTGGATCGAGACGTTCGCTTCCGCAGTCCGGTGGAGATCTTCGTGAACGAGGATGACCGGGGCGGCACCCAGCGTGTCCAGCTCCGTAACGTGCCGGACGGCCGGTGGTACGTTCGCGTTCGGCCCGTGGAAACCTGGAACGAAGCATCCGCCCCGCCTGGACGGACGTCGAGGTCGTAAACGTCGGACGTGGTGCACGCCTGCCCGACGGTACGAATCGCCCCCGCGTGGTCGCTTTCCCTTCCGGCCGCGACGATGGCCGCGAGCACCCCGTGTTCGAGGAGCACCCGGGCAAGGCGAAGGGCCACCTCAAGCGCAGCGAGGGGCATGGGCGGGGCCACGAGGAGCACGACGACAAGGGTCGAAACGACCACGACGACGACCACGACGACGACTGACCCGGGCCTCGGCGGCCGATCGGAAATCGCCGGATGCCGCCAGACCATTCACGCAAGGTCAAGGGCCGTGGAGTCACTCGCGGCCCTTCGGCTCTCTCAGGAGTCATACGGGCCTCGTCAAAACACCGGACTGGACCATCCCCGCGCGGCACGCAGTACCCCCGTCGGCTGGCATCTCCGTGTTCGGCACCTTAGCATAGACGGCCCATGGGGATGAATCTCGCGCAGAAGCTGATCGCCTCCCATCTCCGCTACGGCGATATGAAGGTCGGGGAGGAGATCGGGATCACGATCGACCAGGTGCTTACCCCCGACGCCACCGGCGTCCTCGCCTACCTGCAGTTCGAGTCGATGGAGCTTCCGCGCGTGCGCGTGAAGACCGCCGTCGCCTACGCGGACCACGTCGTCTATTCGTTCGACGAGAAGAACAGCGCCGATCACCTCTATCTCCGCGACGTCGCGCACAAGCACGGCGCCTGGTATTCGCAGCCCGGAAACGGCATCTGCCATCAGGTTCACCGCGAGCGCTTCGCCGTCCCGGGAGAGACGCTCCTGGGCAGCGACAGCCACACGCCCACCGCCGGCGGTCTCGGGATGCTCGCCATGGGGGCTGGAGGCCTGGACGTCGCCGTGGCGCTCGGTGGCGGGCCGTACTTCTTCACGATGCCGCAGGTCGTGCGCGTGCACCTGACTGGCGAGCTCCAGCCGTGGGTGAGTGCCAAGGACATCATCCTCGAGATGCTGCGAAGGGAGACGGTCAAGGGAGGCATCGACGTCATCTACGAGTACGTCGGCCCCGGGGCCGGCGCGCTGAGCGCTCCCCAGCGCTGCACGATCGCGAACATGGGGACGGAGCTCGGTGCCACCACCTCGGTCTTCGCCAGCGACGAGAGGACGCGCGACTACCTGCGTCGCCACGCGCGCGAGCACGA
The DNA here is from genome assembly GCA_013696835.1 of Gemmatimonadota bacterium. Classification (GTDB taxonomy): domain Bacteria; phylum Gemmatimonadota; class Gemmatimonadetes; order JACCXV01; family JACCXV01; genus JACCXV01. Next base: position 4,412 of record JACCXV010000317.1, read on the forward strand.
ATGGCGGGAAGTCGGCCCGGACGCCGACGCCGCCTACGACCGCGACATCGATATGGATCTCTCTGCGCTCGAGCCGCTCGTCGCGTGCCCCTCGATGCCCGACCGGGTGGTGCCGGTGCGCGAGATGGGACACGTCGAGGTCCAGCAGGTGATGGTCGGCAGCTGCACGAACGGCTCGTACACGGACCTTCTCATGGTCGCGAAGGCGCTGCAGGGCCGCCGGGTGAGCTCTCGGGTGCACATGATCGTGGCGCCCGCCTCACGCTCGGCCGTGGAGCAGCTCGCGCGCGAGGGATACGTGGCAGACATGCTGGCCGCCGGAGTGAACCTGTCGGAGGCGACCTGCGGCGCGTGTATCGGCTTCGGCCACGTGCCCGCTCCGGGCACCGTGAGCCTGCGCACGTACAATCGCAACTTCGCGTCGCGCAGCGGGCTCAAGAAGGACGCCGTGTACCTGGCGAGTCCCGCCGTGGCCGTGGCGACGGCGATCCATGGGCGCCTGACCGATCCGCGAACGCTGGGCGAGGCGCCCGAGATCGATCTGCCCGTGGCGTACGCGACGTCCGACGCGGGGCTGCTGCCGCCCGCGGCCGCGCCCGAGACCGTGACCGTCTACAAGGGCGACCACATGTCCGCGGTGCCGCCCCAGAAGCCGCTCGAGGACGGCATTGAGGGGAGCGTGATCCTGAAGACCGGCGACGACATCACGACCGACGACATCATCCCCGCCGGCACCGAAATGCTCTCGAACTGGGCGAACCTGCCGATCACCGCGACGTTCGTCTTTCAGCGCATCGACCCGACGTTCCACGTGCGTGCGCAGGCAGCGGGCAGCGGCTGGATCGTGGGCGGCTTCAACTACGGCCAGGGCTCGAGCCGAGAGCACGCGGCCATGGCGCCGATGTACCTGGGGATCAAGGGCGTAGTCGCCAAGTCCTTCGCCCGGATCCACAAGGCGAACCTGATCAACTTCGGGCTGCTGCCGCTGACCTTCGAGGACACGGCCGACTACGAGTCCATCGAGCAGGGCGATCAGATCGCCGTGGGCGGCGTCCTTCAGGGCCTCGAGACTGGCAGGATCGCGGGCGTGAACGTCACGAAGGGCACGCCGCTCAGGCTCGAGATCGCGCTCACGCCCCGCGAGCGGGAGATCCTGCTCGACGGGGGGCTGCTGGCCCACACGCGCCGTACGGGCATCGACTTGCGCGCGGAGGACGGCGGCATTGCTGCGACTGCTGCTGGCGAGGTTTTTGCCGTAAGATAGGGCAGTTCTCGGGGGCGGATCGAGCGACACGCTTGGAATGGGGAGGTCGGGCTCACGAGGTCACGTCATACCCTTCGAGGTCCCCATGGCCCGTCGCATGTCCCGCATCTCGCTTCTCCTGACTGCTTTGACTGCCCTGATCGCGATGGGCTGCTCGGACGACTCGGGCCCGGTGGCCACTGTCGGGAGGGAACGTCTGGCCGACCATCGGGATGGGCACGCAGCACCCCGCTCCTGCGACAAGCCGGGCAAAAAGGACAAGAAGGGGAAGTGCGAGACCGTACCACAGGTCGTCAGCCTGGTGGGGGTGGTCTACGAGAACGCACCCTCGGGCGCCCGGAGCCCGTCTCCTCTGGCGCAGGTGCAGGTCACGTGCGACGATCTTCCGGTGGGAGGCGACGACGCCGACGAGCAGGGACGGTACGTCATCCCGGCGGTTCCCGTCGGCGCGAGCTGCCAGTTGTTCGCCACGAACGTGGGCGAAGACAACCAGCTCTACAGCGGCTCGGCATTCGTTCCGGAGATCACGCCGGACGACCCGAACATACAGGACATCGACATCTATCCGCAGCTCGGCCTCCGGGTGGGTGGTTGAGCGGGCACACGGTCACGCCGAAACGGCTTGGGCCGTGAGGTAGGTTCGTGGAAGAGGGGCTCGGCAGCGAGCCCATCTTCCGTTCCGGATCCGCGGCGCGCTAGAGGACGACCGGGATCCAGAGGATCCCGAAGCGCTCGAGACGGATGTCGTCCTTCTCGAGGGGGACCACGAGCTCGACGATCTCGGCCGTGGCGGTGTGTCGCGCCTCGATCGCGCGCACCTCTTCCTGCAGTCGCTCCTCCAGCGCCGCCATGTCGGTGTCCACCGCGCCCGCTTCGGCGCGGTCGCGATCGAGCTTCAGCCGCGCGGCCTCCGTCATGCGCCGCTTCGTGCCGGCCTGGGAGATGGCACGCGCTCCCCGGCGGCCCGTGACGAAGCCCCAGACCGACTCCGCGCCCCCGATCAGCTCCTCACGCTTGCGGCCCTCGTAGCCCGCTTCCGCGGTCAGGACGTCGGCGCGCTCCTTCTCGAGCTTGCGCTGGAGCTTCCCGAGACGGCTGGCATAGGCGTCGCGCAGCTTGGCGACCTCGGCATCCCGCCGCTTCGCGAGCTCGCGTGAGAGGCGCTCCTCGAATGCCGCCCGCGTATCGTCGTGGCGCGAGTACAGGCGCAGCGCCGGGGCATGGAACAGCTCCCGCGTGGACGTCGCGAGCAGGTGCTCGACGAAATCCCTGCGAAGCTGCGCCAGGGCGCCGCGCGCCAGGAGTGCGGCGGGCAACGCGGCGTACGAAGCGCCGGCGGGTGGCGCTTCGGAGAGTCCCTCCGGCGCGAACGTGACGGCGCGCGCGCTCCCCCAGCTCGTCCCGGACGACGAGGGCGGAAAGATCAGCTTCTGAACGTCCTCGGTCACGTTCATCCCCGCCCGAGCCTCGTCGTAGCGCAGCGTGGCGGCCGCGTAAAGGCCCGGCCTCCAGCGCGCATCGCCGGAGACGAAGTCGGGACTCGCCACGCTCGCTGCCAGTCCGGGCAGGCCCTCTACCGTCATGAACAGATGCGTGCCAGACTCGAGTGGTGGCAGGCTTGTTGGCCCAGCCGCTGCCCGGGTGCCGGCCGACGCAGCGCCCGGCGAGACCGCAGCGCCCGGGGAGACCGCAGGGTTCGGCAAGACCGCAGGGTCCGGCGATGCTGGGGCAACCGCCGACGCTCCAGCGGCCGCCGGCGCGGCACGCGGCCCCTCCGCCGGAGCCGCGGTCCGACTCAGGCGCTGAATCTCCTCCCGCGTGAGCGGCCCGCGCAGGTACGACATCGCCCAGCGGCTGCGGAACGTGAGCGGCGTCCCGCCTCTGGCGGAATGCAGGAGGAACGCTCGCGGCGGCAGCCCCCCGATGCGCGCGTCGAGGTCGGCACGGGTGTCACCCGCTCCGGCATCAGGCCCCACCATTCCCTCCAGCACGCGGTCCTTGTCCTGCTGCGTCTGCAGCCGGCCGATGAACCACGTACCGGCGTTCGTCAGGACCTTGTAGTCGACGTCAACCGGGTTCTGGGTGGTGAGCACGAGGCCCAGCCCGAAGGCGCGCGCCTGCTTCATCAGGAGCAGGAGGATCTCCTTCGTGGGCGGGTCCGCGGGGTAAGGAGGGATCATCCCGACGACCTCGTCGATGTAGAGCAGGGCGCGCAGCTCCGTGGTACCGCCCTGGCGCCGCATCCATGCGTTGGCCGCGGTGAGCAGCAGGGTCGTGAAAAACAGCTTCTCGCGCTCGCTCAGGTGGCCGAGGTGGAAGATCGCGATGCGCGGCCGCCCATCCGGGCCGCGAAGCAGACGTTCCGGATCCAGCGGCTCGCCCTCCGTCCAGGCCGCGAAGGAGGGGGCGGCCAGGAGGCCGTTGATCGCGACCGCGAGCTTCGTGCGCTCGCGCGCCGGATAGAACCCCTCCAC